>DASPSB010000158.1:0-6425 GCA_035624135.1 Candidatus Acidiferrales bacterium
CTCGGAATCTACGGCGTGGTCGGGTACTCGGTGGCGCGCCGCCGGGCGGAGTTAGGAGTTCGCATGGCGCTTGGCGCTCAGGTGTCCGATCTGCGCAACTTGGTTTTGCGGGAGGGGATGTCGCCGGTCGTCGTCGGGTGGGCTGCAGGCGTTTTGGCGAGCTGGGCAGTCGGCCGGTTGATACGCACCCTGCTCTTCGGCGTCACCGCGCTGAACCCGCTGACCCTTGCCGTCGTGTCTGTTGTCGTTTTGCTATCCGCCGTGCTGGCTTGCTACTTCCCTGCAGCGCGTGGGACCAATGTCGATCCCATGGTGGCCTTGAGGTATGAGTAATCAAGTCGAGGGTGACCAGCGGTTAATGGCGAGCACGGGACCGTGGCGGACAAAGAATCGGGATAGCTTCACGGTTGTTTCGCCGATAGATGCGGAAATCTTCCTCGTCCACGGTGATCACCGTGTGGCGAGGAAACAGTTCGCTCATGCGGATCAGGCAAAGGTCCGCAAGATCGGGGTGGCGGTCTTGATATCGTTGTGCCAGTTGCGCGAGGCGCTGATGATGCCTGGTCATTTCGAAGGCGACGCGCAGCATTCCGTCATCCACGAGGGAAAGAACATACGCTACGGAACGAAGGTGAAAAGCGGCCTCCGCCAACACGGCTTCGCAAGTCAGCGCGGGTTCGGTAAGGCTCTTGGCGACGTCTACCGCCCAAAGGTGAACGCGGTCGGCACGATTGCCAAAAGCTACGATCAAACCGGTGTCCGCGATGGCTTTCATGACCGCGCGAATCCTTTGCGGGAGGAGAGGTCCGGCGGGCCGCTGATTTGGCCTGCATGGCGAAGGAAGCGTTGGTTTCCACTCTCGGATTTGGCCCGCTCGAGTTGGTGGCGGATGATCCGGCTGATGGGCAGACCCGTCTGCCGCCGCCTTTCCTCGAGCCACTCGGCGAGATCAGCCGTAAGACGAATCGTGACTGTATGACTCATGCTCCAAAAACGTAACACAACCGAGCGGCGCTGTCTACCGCCGTAGCCGCAGGTGGTACCTTAAATGTGAGTTGGTCATCGCGTATGATCTCGCAGCCCCGAAGGGGCGACCTAGCAAAGCCCAGGCCAGCGGCCTGGGAGAAAAGGCGGTTTTCCAAGTGGAGCCCTGAAGGGGCGACCTACGGAATGCTCGGCTACCTCGCCCCTTCAGGGCTTGAGGCCGGAAATGAAATATCCTTCTACTCCATCCACCCAGGCCGTTGGCCTGGGCTTCGCTGGGGCGCCCCTTCGGGGCTGTGGACTGAAGGCGGAGACGGGTTCCGAGCTTAGGACACCGGGCCAACATACGTTTAGGATACTACCAGCCGTAATGGCACGGTGCATCTGCTCAGCCCCCGGAAATCAAATATCGGGTGCTCGCCCATGAACCTCAGACAATGGTTGAATCGCCGACGACGCCGCGAGGCGGACTTGGACGAGGAACTCCAGAGCCACCTGCGTATGGCCGCAGCGGAGCGCGCCGCACACGGTGAATCTTCTGAGCAGGCGCGAAGCGCCGCCCTCCGCGAGTTCGGCAACGTCGGGCTTGTGAAGGAGGTCACGCGCGACATGTGGGGCTGGCGCTGGATTGAGACCTTGCGGCAAGACGTTCGCTTCGCCCTGCGCACGTTGCGCCGCAGCCCCGGGTTCGCGGCCGTTGCCATTCTATCTTTGGCGCTGGGCATCGGCGCCAATACGGGCATCTTCAGCCTGATTAACACGCTGATGTTGCGCTTGCTTCCGGTCGAAGACCCTCAGAGCCTTGTGGAACCGCTGCATCAATATCCCGGCGAGCCTCGCATGAATGGCTACTCGTGGCAGAGCTACGAGCACTTTCGCGATCAGAATCACGTCTTCTCGGGCCTCATCGGTTTCAGTCCCTCGCGTTTCTCGTTGCGCGGCGAAGGTCTGGGCGGCCAAGCGGTCGACGGCGAATACGTGGCGGGTGAGTTCTTCCCGGTGCTGGGAGTAAAACCCGCGATCGGCCGGCTGATCGGGCCGGAGGACGACCGCGCGGGCTCCTCCCACTCGGCCGTGGCCGTTGTGAGCTGGTCCTTCTGGAAGAGCCGCTTCAATCTCGATCCGGGAATTCTGGGCAAGCGAATGATCTTACAGGACGCGCCCGTCACCGTCATCGGCGTGGCGCCGCGTGATTTCTTTGGGCTGGAAATCTGGTCGAGGCCCGACATTTGGGTGCCCACCGGCCTCGAGCCCGTAATCGACCACTCCGGCCGCCCGATCTTCGGCCGGCCGCTCTATCTGATCGGGCGCTTGAAGCCCGGAATTTCCATCGCACAGGCGCGCGCGGAAATGCGCGTCCTGTTTCAGTTCACCCTCGATGAAATGAGCAAGGGGAGCCAAAATCCTCTTCTCCGCAAAATCCAATTGGACCTCGTGCCGGCGGGCGCCGGGCTGGCGTTCCTGCGCGACCAGTTCCAACAGCCGCTGCTGGTCCTGATGGCGCTCGTAGGTCTGCTGCTGCTGATTGCCTGCACCAGCATCGCCACTCTGCTGACGGCGCGTGGGGCGGCACGCGAGCACGAAATGGCTCTGCGCGTTTCCCTCGGCGCCGGCCGGCTGCGCCTTTTGCGGCAGGTAATGACGGAATCGCTGCTGCTCTCCGCGGCGGGCAGCCTGCTCGGAATCCTGGTGGCCTATTTCGGCGCCCGCTGGCTGGTTCGAGTTTTCCTTTCCGGGCGGCCTCTTGTGGGGTTGCCGCCCCATTTCAGATTTGAGATTCAGCCGGATGTCCAAGTGCTGCTTTTCACTCTCGCTGCGGCGCTGCTGACGGGCGTGTTCTTCGGGCTGGTTCCTGCGCTGCGGGCCATGGCGACACAGCCGGCCTCTATGTTGCAGGGCGCCGCCCGGCCCACGCAGGCTCGAGTTGCGCGCTTCTTCGGGAAAAGCCTTGTCGCGATCCAGGTGGGATTGTCGGTGGTCGTGTTGAGCCTCGCCGGCGTGTTCGCCCGCCACTTGTCCGACCTGCGGAATCACCTCGGTTTTGAGCGCGACCACCTTCTGCTGGTGCGCCTCGATACGGCCCACAGCGGATATTCCGCAGCGCAGCTTGCCCTCTTATATCAGGAGTTACTCGGGCGGCTCGACGCTCTTCCCGGCGTGCGCTCGGCCACGATCGGTTCGCCCACTCCCATCTCGGGCGGAGGAGCGGCGAGCTTCGTAGACGTGGAAGGCTACCCGCAGAAACCTGAGGACCGCCGCTACGTGGCGATCTCGTGGATCGCGCCGAAGTATTTCCAGACGCTCGGCACGCCTTTGCTGGCAGGCCGCGATTTTACCTTCCAGGATGAAGCCGGCCCGCGCGTCGCGATCATCAACCAGGCGATGGCGCGGTACTACTTCGCCGACGCGAACCCTGTTGGAAAGCATCTTACGATCGAGAAGGATTGGAAAAACCTTGGCGGCCCGGACAAGCCCTACGAAATCGTCGGCGTCGTGGGGGATGCGAAATACGACGACGCTCACGGGGCGCCGCCGCGCACCCTCTACTTGACCGCTTTGGGCGACGGTCAAATGTTCGCTAGCGATTTCATCCTCCGCACCAACCTTCCTCCCGAGGCGGTCGCCGGTGACGTGCGGCGCTGCGTCTCCGGGATTTTGAAGGGCGTGCAGGTAGACCGCGTCACCACCATGTCCGAGCAGGTCGATGCCGCGATCGTTCCCGAACGCCTCGTCGCCATGCTCTCCGGGTCATTCGGCACGTTGGGGCTCATCCTGGCCGCCATCGGTCTCTACGGGCTGCTGGCTTACACAGCGGCGCGCCGAACCAAAGAGATCGGCGTCCGCATGGCCCTGGGCGCGACGAGGCGAACGGTGCGCTGGATGGTGCTGCGTGAAGCCCTGGGGATGGTCGCGGCGGGCCTGGCAGCGGGAATTCCGGTCGCCCTCTGGGCCAGAACGCTCGCCGCCAGCCTGGTTGAGGACCTCCCCCCCTCGAGCCTGCTGCCGATTTCCGTCGCCGCGCTGGTCGTGGTGGCCGTGGCGCTTGCGGCGACTTACTTCCCCGCGCGTCGCGCCACAAAAGTCGATCCTATGGTGGCGCTGAGGTACGAATAAAGCAGTGGCTAGTGGCTGGTGCCTAGTGGCTAGTGGGTAGCGCGGACCCCCGGCTTTGGGGTCCGCGGTTTTTCTTTGCCGCGAGGCCAAGCCGCGGACCCCGAAAGCGGGGGTCCGCGCTACCCAACTCGCCCCGGGAGGTCGCCCTGCCCTCGCGCCCTTGGGGGAGAGGGTGGCCCGAGGCGGCGTTTTCATCAGCCGTCGCGGGCCGGGTGAGGGGGTCGGTCCGGCGACGATCGGCGTAGGTGGAGGTTCCAACGATGAACAGATTATTCTTTCGCTTGCGGGCGCTCTTTCAGCGCAAGTCGATGGAGACCTCGCTGAACGAGGAAGTCCAGGGCCATCTTCGCATGGCCGCACAGGAGCGCGTCGAGCAGGGTGAGTCCGCCGAGCGGGCGCGAGCCGCTGCCCTGCGCGAATTCGGCAACGTGGGACTCGTGGAAGAGGTCACACGCGAGACGTGGGGATGGGGCTGGATCGAGACTTTCCTGCAAGACTTGCGCTACGGTTTGCGCATGCTGGGAAAGAATCCTGGCTTCACCCTGGTCGCCGTGCTCACGCTCGCCCTCGGCATCGGCGCCAATACCGCCGTATTCAGCCTCGTGGACGCCATTCTCTTGCGACCCCTGCCGTATCGCAATCCCTCCGAACTGGTGGTGGTGTCGGAGACCGTGCCGGAGATGGGAGGCGGTTTCGAACTCGGAATGGCGGCAGGGGAATATCTGGACTATCGCGACCGCAACCGCTCGTTCGCGCAGACCGGAGCGCACGAAGGCGCAGGCTTCAACCTCACCGGCGAAGGAAATCCGCTGCGCGTGAATGCCGCGGCGGTGACCGCTTCGGTATTTCAGCTCCTCGGCGTTCCGCCCCGGTTGGGGCGTGTCTTTACCGCCGAGGAGGAGCGGAACGGAGGCGCGGCGGTAGCCGTGCTCTCCTACTCACTTTGGCAGCGCCACTACGGAGCTGATCCTGGAATTCTGGGCAAGACCATCAAGCTGGATGAAAAACCTTATCTGGTGCTGGGCGTTATGCCGCCTTCATTTCACTTTCCTTCGGACGGCGCTCCGCTCTCTGAGAGGCCCGACCTGTGGGTTCCCGAAGTGTTCGCTCCAGACCGCTTGAAGGATCGCTTAAGGGAATTTGGCGTCGGTTTTATCGGGCGCCTGAAGCCGGGCGTGAGCGAGCAACAGGCCCAAGCGGACGTTACCTCCGTCGCGAACGGATTTATGCAGCAGTTTCCGGACTTCTACTCCAGCCGCATCCGGGTGGTTCCACACGTGCACCCTTTCGCTGCCTATGCCGTGCAAAAAGCCCGGCCGCTGATGATGCTCCTCGTGGCCGCGGTCGCCAGCGTGCTCTTGATCGCCTGCGCCAACGTCGCCAACCTGCTGCTCGCGCGCGGCAGTTACCGCAGCCACGAAATGGCCATTCGCAGCGCCATCGGCGCAGCGCGTCCCCGGCTGCTCCGGCAATGTCTCCTGGAAAGCCTGCTGCTGTCGCTTTTGGGAGCGGGCGCCGGATTCACTTTGGCCATTCTGCTGGTGCGCGGGGTACGCGCCTTCGGTCCGGCGGACGTGCCACGTCTCGATGAAGCTGCGGTTGAACCCGCGGCCCTGTTCTTTACGATTGCGCTCTTGCTTCTAACCACGGTGCTGTTTGGATTTGTACCGGCCTGGCGGCTCTCTCACGTCGCGCCGCACGACTGCCTCAAGGAATCATCCCAGGCGCGCGGAGCGCGTGGAACGGGGCGGCTTCAGAATTTCATCGCCGTGGGTGAACTTGCCGCGACACTGCTTCTCCTGGTCGGAGGCGGTCTGCTGCTCAAGAGCTTCGTGCGAGTCTTGAATGTTCCCCTCGGGTTTCGTCCCCAGGGCGTCTACATCGTGCGCACCCTGTTTGACGAGGCTCGCTATCCCAGCGCCGAAAAACGCGAAGTGGTGCAAAAGGAACTGCTCGATCGCCTCGCGCATCTACCCGGAGTGCAGAGGGTGGCGGCCGCGAGCCACTTGCCGCTCAGCGACAGTCGCCAGATCGGGTTCCGCCTCGAGCACGCCGCGCCTGACGATTTTCACTGGGCGGAAAACTCCCTGGTGACGCCGGGATATTTCTCTGCCATGGGGATTTCTATTCTGCACGGCCGGAACTTCGCGGACCAGCAGGATCGCCCCAACACGCCCCCGGTCGCCATCATTAATGAAACGATGGCGCGCCAGTATTTTCCCGGGCAGGATCCCCTCGGCCAACGGTTTGCCTGGGGTGGCCGCGACCCGTTCACGATTATCGGTATCGCGCGCGACGTGCGCATTTCGGCCCTCGACGCCGATCCG
>DASPSB010000175.1:0-6820 GCA_035624135.1 Candidatus Acidiferrales bacterium
GGCCTGCGCCACCGTTCCCGAGGCCGCGCCCACGCTCAGAAACCATCGCGCCACCTCCTGTCCCGCGCCAATCTCCGCGAACGTCCCGTAAATCGAGGCCTCCAGATTGATGGCCAGCGCCTTGGCATGAATATCGTTCGATTGCTGCTGCGGCGATGCGGACATGGTCGGCTCCTTCTGCGGCGAAGTGTGTGCGCCGGAGTATAACTCACACGCAGTCACACGCCGCGCGCCACGCTTGATAGAATGCACTGCGTCTGCTTGGGAGGCTCGATCCCGATGAACGCCAAATTGGTTCGACCGCTGCTGGCAGCCCTGGCGCTCGCCCTCTGCGCCTTGCCCGCCAGGCCGCAGTCAACACTGGTCCGCGCGGAAGGCCACCTCTCCAGCGCCGGCAAGCCTCTCGTCGATGCTCAGGTGGTCCTGATTCAGCAGGGAATGGGCAAGACGTACAAAGCCAAGACGGACAAAGACGGTGCATTTTCCATTTCCGGAATTGCCCGTGGCAGGTACACGCTCGAAATCTTCAGCGTCACGGGCTACATCCTCTATCGCAAGTCCCAGCAGTTCGACGACGAATCGGGCACCTCAGTGCGCTTCGAGATCGAACTCTCCGGAGCGCCAGGCATGCCCTCGCCGGCTTCCTCGGCCCCCGCCCCCGCCTCGGCTCCGGAAAAGTCTCAGCCCAGCCCCGCCGAGAACGCCCAAGACTCTTCAGTGAAAGCCCTCATTTCTCAATACAATTCCGCGCTGGCTGCGAAAGATTGGCCGGCTGCGATCACCGCTCTCAAAGCTATCGTCGCCGCTGATCCCACTCGCTGGGACTATTTCGAATCTCTCGGCGAGGCGCAGATCAACGTAGGCGACTATGAAAACGCGGCCGAGAGCTTCGATAAAGGCGTCCAGGGGGCCCACCAAGCTTTGTCGGGCACGCTGCCGGGCCAGCCAAAGCTGTTTAGTGCCGATCGCGAACGAATCCGTTCAGCAATCAGCCAGATGCTGCTCAGTGAAGGCAACGCCTATCTGAAAATCAAGCGAAACAACGAAGCCATCGCTGCTTACACTAAGTCCGCGGAACTCTCTGCCGATCCCGCCACTGCCTACTTCAATCTGTGCATTGCGCATTTCAACACACGCACCATCGACGGCGCGGCCGAGGCCTGCGACAAGGCCGCTGCGGCGAGCCCCTACCGGGCGGAAACCTATTTCGCAAAAGGCTCGCTCCTGTTTACGGCGGCAAAAACCAATAAAGACGGCTCGATCAGCGTGCCCCCCGGCACGGTCGAAGCTCTCAAGAAATATCTGGAACTCGCTCCGCAAGGTTCTTATGCGAATAACGTCCGGCAAATGCTCCAGTACATCGGCGCGAAGGGCGAATCCTCCGGCAAGGGCGGCAAGACGCCGTAGGCGATGAGTCCCGCCGGGCCAATCCGCATCGAACGCTGGAACCAGGCCACTCCCAATCTCGAAGTCGATCTCAATGAACTCGGCCAGGTACTCCACGCCTGCGTTCATGCCGGCGCGAGCGTCAGTTTCGTTCTTCCGTTTTCGCACGCTGACGCGGTTGATTTCTGGCGTGCTCAAATACTTCCCGGCGTTCGAGAAGGCACCCGCATCGTGATCCTCGCCCGCCTTGGGGTTCACATCGTCGGCACCGTTCAGCTCGATCTCGCCACTCCTCCCAATCAGCCGCACCGCGCTGAAGTGAAGAAACTCCTCGTCCATCCCTGGGCCCGCCGCCGTGGTATCGGCAAATCGCTGATGACAGCGCTCGAGGATCATGCCCGCCAGGCCCGCCGGACACTGCTTACGCTCGACACCGTCACCGGCGCCGCCGCTGAGCCGCTGTATCTCTCGCTCGGGTACGTCGCGATTGGCTCGATCCCCCAGTACGCCCTCAACTTCAATTCCTTGAAGCTCGAGCCCACCACCGTGATGTACAAGATTCTTTCTTCCGGATGATGACGAGGCGCGCGACACTCGGAACCTCTTGCGGTGTTATCCAGGGGGGACGCCTCACCGTGCGCTACGAACGCAGCGCTCTGAGCGCCGAAGAGGCCCGCGCATTTGCAGCGCTCGCCGCGCAAGGCCTTCGCGAAATCGAACGCCTGGCCGGCCTGACCGCGCGCACGCGGCTGCGATTTGAGCTGCGCTCCGCAACGCGAATCTCCACGGCGCGCGGCCGCACGATCGAGCTTTCCACTTCTCGTGTGGCAGCGCGCTCCGCTCCCTACCTTCACGAAATCGCCCATGTCCTGCTGCCCTGCCGCCATGCGCCCCCGTGGTTTAGCGAAGGACTGGCCTGCTACCTGGAAAGTGTGCTGAGCGAAAGCGGCTGCGGATACGATTCCCATCTATTCACCCAGGACGGGAATCGCAGCGTGGATGCGGACGCAGCACGGTGGCTCGCGGACCCGCGTGGCAAAAATGTTCTGCCGTTTATCGGTACGCGGGGCGCGCCGCCCGGCCTCGTCGCCGACCGCCAGAACGTCGCGGCGCCTTTCTACGTCCTTTCGCACTCGTTCGTGAAGTTTCTAGCAGCCCAGGCGGGATTTCCGTCCATTATCCGTCTCGCGCGGGTCCGGAATTTCTCTTCCGTGCTTCGCCGCTTTTCGGGAAAAACATCGGCCGCCTGGCGCTCCCTCTGGCTGCAGCGAATAACCCCGGCAGGCGCCTTACATCAATCCTCCAGCAACCGGAACACTCTCGGCGGATAGAGCGCAATCAGAACCCCGGCCCCCGGCGTCATCTCTTCGAATTCAATGCACGCCACCCCGGCCTTTTTCAGCGCGGTGAACGACCGCCGTGTCCCCGTGGCATGGGCGATGAATTCGTCCATGTGCGGCGCGTGGCCCGTGCACATAACCTGGTCCGTTTTCGTCCGCGCCAGTTCTTTCATCAGGGCGTTCGGATCGGCTTCCGGAAGCAGCGCGTTACAGCGCCGAATCTTGTCTCTGGAAAAATGCAGCACCTTTGCGGCAATCTCCGCGGTCTGCCAGGCGCGCACCAGCGGGCTCGAAAGTATGACGTCCGGCTTCGCTCCCAGCTCCCGAAGACCCTCCATCACCAGCCGGGCTTTCTCAATCCCCTTTTTGGTCAGCGGGCGCTCGGCATCCGGAGGACAGTCCGGCTCCTCACGGTCAATCGCAATCCCATGCCGAATCAAATAAATGAGCATCAGCCTGCCCCACCTCTTCTCTCTCCGCCCTTCCCTGCGCCTCCGCGCTCCCTACTGTCCCCTCTTTCTCTGCTCACTCGCCACTCCCGAAACTCCGGGACCACTCGCCACTCACCACTGCGTCTACGCCACGCGCCGCCCTTCCTTTTGCCTTCGGAAGATCGCCGTGGCCCCGAATTCCCGCTCGAAAAGTCCCGCCCGCTTCTGCGCCGCGGTCGAAGCCGCCGCAAGGTCGCCTTTCCCGGCAAGCTCGAACTCCACGTGCCCAACGTGATAAACGGCGCGCACATCGCTCACGGCCTGTTGGTGCCCGCTGTCCATGCCCTCCGCCAGCCGCAGGATCGCGGAGAGCATCCGTACGCGCCTCCGCGCCTCGCGCGGCAGGTCGCCGTACGGCCGGTGATCCGGGTCCGGCTCGGATTTGTGATTGTGGTAGCGGACAAGGCTGCCCACAATCTGCCGCAGCTCATCGGAGAGCCCGGGAATCTCGCCATAGCGGATCAAATATTCGCCGTGCCGGTGATGGCCGCGGTCGTTCACGATCCGGCCCACGTCGTGAAGCAGGCCCGCCAGCTCCAATGCCAGCCGCGCATTTCCATCGAACCCGTGCACCGGACGCAACTGATCGAAAAGCGAAACCGACAAACCTGCCACATGCTCCGCATGACGTTCGTTGAATGCGTACCGGCGTCCGAACGAGAGCGCTCCCTCGCGCGCGCCCACCGCGCGCTCGTCCCGTGCTTTCGTAATCCGCTCGACGGTGGCCATGCGCGAAGCCACCAACTCGCGTAGCGCGCCTTCCCGCACTCCCACACCAGGTACCAGGAGCGACCGCAGTCCCAGCGCCTCGCAGGCAGTGTCGAGCACCACCGCGGCAATGCCGATCACATCGGCGCGGTCGCGCCGGATGCGGAACCGCCGCATGCGCGGCTCCACGTCGCGCGCCGCGATCTCGCCCAGCCTCCGCCGCAACTGCCGCAGATCGAGCGTGGCCATTCCGGCGGATACCGCACCCGGCGAGATTTGCGCCAGCGCTTCCACATTTCCGCCGCAGGCCACGGCCGGGCCGTGATTGGCCGTGGAAACTCCGTGAATGGCGCGATGCAGGTGATGCAGCACCACGTCCCGAACCAGCTCACGCTGTTCCGGCATGATGCTGCCTTCGATCCCGAGCGTCTCCATCAGCCGCACCGTGCCGACCGGCAGATTCACGCTCCGGCGGATCTGCGCTCCATGCATCAGATTCACTTCCAGGCTGCCGCCGCCCAGGTCGAGGATCACGCCGGGCTCGACGCGCCCCGCACAGGCCGCCAGCACCGCCGCGCGCACCAGCCGCGCCTCCTCCTGCCCGCTGATCACTTCCAGCCGGATTCCCGTTTTACGCTCGATCCGCCGGATCAGTTCATCGCGGTTGCGCGCTTCGCGGCAGGCGCTGGTAGCCACGGCGCGCCATGCCTCCACGCGGTAAAGGTCCATCAGCTCGCGGAACCCGCGAAAAGCCTTCACCGCGCGCTCGATAGTGTCCTCGTCTATGCGCCGGCTCGTAAATGCCCGGTGCCCCAGACGCACCGGCGCACGCTCGGTGGCCAGCTCGTAAATGGCGGTCAGGGACTCGGCTCGGGCGATGACGAGCCGTATGGCATTTGAGCCAGCGTCAATCGCCGCGATGTGGATCGGAAAATGCAATTCGGTTCAGCGCCAAAGCGGCGTCATTGCCGAAGACGGACGGAAACGCGTCGAGCGGATTCCTAGGTGGGCGGCAATCCGCGTGCGCAGATCCCCGTTCACCTCGGCCACGCTCCGTTCCCCATCCACTTCGATGAACTGGTGACGCCGTGCCAATAATTCGAACTCCTTTTTCACCATGCCTTGATACCGGATGAAGGATTTGTACAGGTCGGATGAGAGCGACATGTCGCGCCCGGCCTCCCAGTACGAAATGGCGTGCGCCTTCTTGAATTCGCGCTCGAACGCCGCCTCCGGCCGCACGTTCAGCCAGAAGGTGAGCTGCGGCCGCAGCGACAGTTCGTACAGCCCGTGGAGGTATTCACGGTCGATCCCGCGGACCACGGCGCGCGCGATGAGCGTGAATATGTAGCGGTCGGCCAGCACGATCATTCCCGAACGCAGCGCCGGAACGATCCGCCGCTCGAGCTGGTCGTAGAAATCCGTCGCGTACATCAGCGCCAGCGTCATGCGCGTCACCGCGTTGTTGGCCAGCAGGTCGTCGATATCTTCCGCCACCAGACTCGAACGGCGCAGTCCCATCGTTTGCACCGCGAAGCCCTGCGATTCCAGCCATTCCGTGAGCAGCGCGATCTGCGTCGAGCGCCCCGAGCCGTCGCTGCCCTCCAGCACGATCAACGACCCGGCCAGTTCCTCCTCGTGGAATCCCGGCAGCGCCGTTCCAAAGAACCGCGGCAGCGGCTTGGCTCCGCCGTTCTTCGCCTTCGCGGCGCGGTGCCGCGCCGCCTTGGCCATCTCGCTCACGCCTTCTTCCTCGCCAGGTAACGCGAGAGGTCGATCCGCTCCCCCGCGATTTCCCGCATTTTCCGCTGCAGCCGGTCCACTTTCAGCGTGCCATCCATCACTACGAAATTGTCCGTCTCGATCATCCGGTCGTACTGCTCCATGATCATGCCCTGGAAAATCCGGAAGCTCTCCGCGCGGTCGAACGAGAGTCCCAGATCCATCCCCGCTTCGTAATACTTGAGCTTCGGCCGCCCGCTCAGGATGCGGTCCACGGCCACTTCCAGCGGGGCGCGAAAATAAAAGGTGACGTCGGGAACGGGGGCGAAGCGGTAGAGGTTGCGCAGCCACTCTACGCCGCAGCCGCGCGCCGAATCGCGCGCGAACGCCGTGTACACGTAACGGTCCGCCAATACCAGGTACCCGCTGTGCAGCAGAGGAAGGATTTGCCGCTCGCACCGGTCCGCGAAGTCCGCGGCATGCAGCAGCGAAAAGGTCACCGGAGTGAGCAGCCGCCGCTGCTTTCCGCGCTTCGTCGCCGATTTCACCAGCTCGGATGAATTCCATTCCGTAAAGTGAAGCCGGTATCCCCCGATTTCCAGCCAGCGCTTCAGCAAATAAAGCTGCGTGCTTTTCCCCGAACCGTCGATCCCCTCCACCACCACGAGCGCGCCCGGATACGGCCGCGCCCCGTCTTTCTTGAGCGGCGCGCTGGTGCGCTCCGCCGGGGTCGTCTCCAATTCAACGGCCGTTCCCTGCGGATTCACCAGTTCGTCGAGCGCTCGCTTCAAAGGCACACCCTATCAAGGCAAGATGAATGCACGGTTACAAATGAACCCTCCCCCTGCATCTGTTTCCAATCAAATACGGGCGCCAGTATAGCAGCACGGGAAGGGCGCCTGCTTCGGCCGCCGGTCGAAGCCCGCCGCTCGCGGCGCCAGGCTCGCTTCGTCCTTCTCCTCAGAATATCGTGAACCGAATCCGCAAGTACTTCTTCGGATCCTTGCGTATATCCGCGATCAGCAACCGCAAATCCCCGGCCAGTCCGGTGAGATTGTCATAGAGCTGCGCGTCGTTCACCGCCTTGGCCAGGCTGCCGGGCCCGTGGCTCAGTTTGTCCGTGGCTTCCTTCAGGCTTTCCGCGCTGTCGCGCAGGTTGTCGTAGAGCTTCTC
>DASPSB010000176.1:0-6880 GCA_035624135.1 Candidatus Acidiferrales bacterium
ACGAGCCTCCCGCGAAAATTCCCTCCATGCGCGCCAGCCGCCGCGCCATCACGAAGCATTCTTCGTCCGTCACTTGCAGGATGTCGTCCAGCACGGAAAAATCCATTGTGCTCGGCAGGATGTCTTCGCCGATGCCCTGCACCACGTAGGTCGTCGCCTTGATGAGCCGTTTGTTCTTGAAGTAGTCGTAGTAAAGCGAGCCGATCGGATCCACGCCGATGACCTTGATGTCCCTGTTCTTTTCCTTCAGGAATTTCCCTACCCCGCTGATTGTGCAGCCCGTCCCCATCCCGCAGACAAAATGCGTTATGCGTCCTTCCGTGTCCTCCCAGATTTCCGGGCCGGTCGTCTCGTAATGCGCGCGCGGGTTGTCCGGATTGTCGTACTGGTTGGGATAAAACGAGTTTGGTATCTCTTTCGCCAGTTTCTTGGCCACCGAAT
Organism: Candidatus Acidiferrales bacterium; assembly: GCA_035624135.1. Lineage (GTDB taxonomy): Bacteria > Acidobacteriota > Terriglobia > Acidiferrales > UBA7541 > JOPF136. Next base: position 442 of record DASPSB010000176.1, read on the forward strand.
AGTAGCTGCGCGGGTCGCTGGGCTCGACCGCCGTGGGGCACACGATCACCTCGGCGCCCAGTGCTTTTAGCAAATCGATTTTCTCACGCGATTGTTTGTCGGTGATCGTGAACACCACTTTGTACCCGCGCACCGCAGCCACCAGCGCCAGTCCCATGCCCGTGTTCCCCGAGGTGCCTTCAATGATCGTTCCGCCCGGCCTCAGTAGGCCTTTCTTCTCGGCCTCGTCGATCATCGTGATCCCGATGCGGTCTTTCACCGAGCCGCCCGGATTCAAATAGTCGGCCTTCACCCACACCTCGCACGGCACTCCCTGCACGATTCGGTTCAGACGGACCAGAGGCGTGTGCGCAATCGCCTCCAGGATGTTTTGGCACTTCATTCGCTTCTCCTCGGGATACGATAGCCTTTCAGATTAGGGACTTCACTGCGGCCTGTCCAGCCTCGACCACCGGCCGCGCCGCGTGAAGCGGGAGAAAGGGATCGTAATGAAACGACAGAACATTTCGAGCGGCACTCCATGGGAGCCCGTCGTGGGCTACTCCCGCGCCGTGCGCGTAGGCGATTTCGTATTTGTCTCCGGCACTACGGCGACCGATAGCGAGGGCCGCGTGGTCGGTCCCGGAGATCCCTACGCGCAATCCATTCAAACACTCAAAAACATCGAGCGCGCTCTCCACAAGGCCGGCGCTCGCATGCAGGATGTCGTCCGCACGCGCATTTTCGTCACCAACATCGCCGATTGGGAGAAAATCGGCCGCGCCCATGGGGAATACTTCCGCGAGGTCCGTCCCGCATGTTCCATGGTCCAAATCAGCGCCCTGATTGATCCCGCCATGCTCGTCGAGATCGAGGCTGTGGCCGTCGCGCCCCGCCGTTCTCGCCCCGCGCGCAAGCCTCGCCGAAAGTAGCCGCGGCCCGCATCCCCCACTCTCCGGTAGTGCGCCGCCCTCGGGCGGTGCCTGCCGTGTAAGATAGTGGCTTCCGATTCTTAGCCCCATGCCCGCTGAGAGCCATTACGACGCTATCACCAGCATTGCCGAGTTCTACGACGCCACGCTGGTCTATCAGGAGCGCAAGGACGTTGAATTCTATGTCGCGGAAGCGCGCGCTTCCGGTGGCCCTGTCCTCGAGCTGGGATGCGGCACCGGCCGCGTGCTCATCCCCACTGCGCGCGCCGGAATCGCAATCACCGGCCTCGACGCCTCCGCCAACATGCTCGCGCGCTGTCGGGCGAAGCTCGAAACCGAACCGGAAACGGTCCGCGCCCGTGCCACCCTCGTGCGCGGCGATCTGGCCGCGTTCGATCTCGGCCGCCAATTCGCCCTGATTACCATTCCCTTCCGCCCGTTCCAGCATCTGCTCACCGTCGAGCAGCAGCTCGGCTGCCTGCGTTCTGCGCGCCGTCACCTCGCTCCGCGTGCCCGGCTGATTTTCGATGTATTCCATGTGGACCCCTCCTCCGTCTATGACAAGGCATGGATGGAAGAGAAAGAGGACGCGCCTGCCGCGCGGCTTCCCGACGGCCGAATCGTTCGCCGCACCGTGCGCATCGCTGCCTTCCATCGCGCCGCGCAGATCAACGACGTCGAGTTCTGCTGGTACATTACCCACACCAACGGGCGGCGCGAGGAAGTCCGCTGGCGCACCGCGCTGCGTTACTCGTACCGCTTTGAACTCGAGCATCTGCTGGCGCGCGCGGGCTTTGCCGTCGTTTCGCTCTATGGCGACATCAATCGCGCGCCCTATGGCGACGATTCGCCGGACATGATTTTTGTGGCTGAGGCCGCCGCCGCATGACTCCACGGCCGGCGCCCCTTAATCCAGAAGAGAGGACAGGCAAGTGACCCCATTCCGTCAAACCACAAGGAATATCCCCAGATTTTCCGTGCCGTTCGTCGCGCTGCTGGCGCTCGTCGCGATACTTCTTGCCACCGCAGTCTCCGCCCGCGGCCGGCAGCCGAACGAAGAATACGCGGCGCGCCGCCAGCGGCTCCTCGCCCTGGTGGACGCCCCGGTCGTGCTCTTCGGCTACACCGGCAAGGAAAACACGCTCGAGTTCCTTCGCTTTCAGCAGGAAGAGAATTTTTACTATCTCTCCGGGCATAACGAAGAGGGCGCGGCGCTCGTGCTCGTCCCGGCGGTCCCCAAAGGAAAAAATGCAGCCGCGGCGCAAGAAATCCTCTTCCTCCCCGACAAGAACCCGCGCGCCGAGCGCTGGAACGGCCCGCGGCTCGCGGCTACGGATCCGGACGTTGAAAAACTCACTGGATTCCAGGAAGTCCAGCCGTTCTCGAAACTGGCGGCGATCGTCGCCCAGCTCGCCCAGGCCTTTCCCAGGCTCTACACCGAGTTGCCGAGCCCCGGCGACATCGGCTACCCGCACCTCCAGGTCTGGAGCGACTGGCTGCGCAAGCAGGCGCCGGTCGCGCAGCTCGAAGACGTCACCCCGAAGATCACTTCATTGCGCGAGATTAAATCGCCCGGAGAAATCGCGCTCATCACTCGTGCCGTCGAGGTTTCCGTAGACGCGCACCTCGAAGCCATGAGGATGATGCGCCCGGGTCTCTACGAATATCAGGTGGCCGCGCGCATGCAGTTCGTCCACGCCGACGCCGGATGCACGGAAGAAGCCTATGCCCCCATCGTCGGTACCGGTTTCAATTCCACCGTTCTGCATTACGACTCGCTCGAGTCGAAGATCGCTGACGGCGATGTCATCGTGCTCGATGTAGCCTGCGCGCAGGACGGTTACGCCGCCGACATTACGCGCACCCTTCCCGCCAACGCCCGCTTTTCTCCTCGTCAGCGCGAAATCTACGAAATCGTGCTGGGCGCCCAGAACGCCGCCATCGCCGCAGCAAAACCCGGCATGTTGCGCGTCGGGAAGGAGGCCCTCAACAGCATCATGAAAATCGCCTACGACTACATCAACTCGCACGGCACAGATCGCGAGGGCCAGCCGCTAGGCCGCTACTTCATCCACGGGCTTTCACACCACATCGGGCTCAATGTCCACGACCCGGGCGACTCCTCGCGCCCGCTCGAGCCCGGCATGGTCATCACTATCGAGCCGGGCATTTATATTCCCGACGAAAAGCTGGGCGTGCGCATTGAAGACGACCTCCTGGTCACCGAAACCGGCGTCAAACTGCTCAGCGCGCGCCTCCCGCGCGAACCCGATGAAGTGGAGGCGGTCATGGCCCAGGGCCGTGCCGCGCGCGAAAAGAACCGTTAACAAGCCCGTCCCTGCCCGGCGGCTCCCACTCGTTGACAATGGCGCTAATTTAGAGGAATATCCGCCTCGGTTGCTGGTGCCCTGGGTTGACCCCGCGTAGCCACTTCAAGCCTGACTGCTCGAGGCAGCTACAGTCTCCTCAGCATCCCGCCCGCGGATTTTCAGCTGGGCCGAAGGAGTGCTCCCTTGAAAAAGCTGTACATCGGAAACATCCCTTATAACTGCACCGACCAGGATCTGGCGGAGTGGTTCACCCAAGGCGGCTATTCCACCCAGTCAGTTACTATTCTGCGGGACCGGGCCACAGGACAATCGCGCGGGTTCGGCTTTGTCGAGATTGGGAACGACGAAGAAGCGGATCGCGCCATCGCTGCGCTCAACGGGAAAGCACTCATGGGCCGCGCTCTCGTAGTGAACGAGGCACGGCCTCCGGCTCCGCGCGGACCGGGTGGCGGTGGCCGGGGCGAAGGTGGGGGCAGAGAACGGCGGGGCGGTGGTGGAGGCCGCTATCGCGAATAGCGATGTGGCCGCGGGCGGACGCGGTTCGCTTTTCAACTTTCGATTTTCACTGCCATGCGGAGTGCGCATGGATTCCCGCAGGAATGCATCCTCGGGCAGGGATGCTTCCCCCGCGGTTCAACTCCCCGGTACCCGGGTGACGCTTTCAGGACACGAGCCGATCTGACCCTTCCCCGAAGGTGCAACTTTGTGACACTGTCCTGCGTTACATAAGGTGACAGCGCATTCCGGGTCCCCGCGACCTTTTGGGCTGTCGCCGCATCTAAGTTGCCAAGCGCGGTGGTCCCCCGCGCCGGAGCCGTCAATGTGGACGCGACGTGAGTGGAAGACATTTTATCAAGCCATCAAGAAGACGGCGGGGCTGTCGAAGCCTCCGCGGCCACTCTACCGCTCCGGCACGAACCGGCTGATTCCCGCTGAAGGCTTCAGCCTCGACGAACTGGTGGCCGCGGGCGTGAGCCTGGTTCAGGCGGAGTCCTGGGGATTGCCTGTGGACCTGGGCCGCACGGACTCCTACGAGCCCAATGTTTCCGCCCTCCGCGTCTATGCCCGCGTGGCGCGTGTGGCGCCCTGACGCCGGAGCCCGTTGACGGGTTCCGGCCGCGCACCCGACCTTTCGCTTGACGCTCACACAGGAATCTGTAAACTGCACTTTCTCGCGACACCGATGCAAGAGCCGATTCAAGACTCGATTCGCGATTTCGATTACCCGCAGCGGGAGGCCGCTTTCTTTTACGGCCTCTTCCTCCGCGGCCACGCGCCGGAAAAGCTCCGCCGCGATATTGACGTTCCTCCCGAGGTGGTAGCCAAATGGCAGCGCGAGGCCGAGCAGCTTCCCGAAGCCCGCCCGGTCATCGACCGCATTCTGGAATACCGCCGCAGCGTCCTGGCCATCTTCGACTCGCTGATTGATACTTCTTCGCGCCGCACCCGCCTGCAATAGCGTCGCGCCTCGGTTGACTGCCTCTGCGCCCTCATCAAAACTGCCTTATCTGCATCCTTTGTGAAGCGTTGGACTTCGCCTCCCCGGTAGCTCAACGGTAGAGCATTCGGCTGTTAACAGAGAACTTTAAATCCAAGAACTCGTTTCTCTGGCGTCAGTTAACAGCTCCGAGGCCATCCCCAAAGACCTTTTTCTTGTTCCCTAGATGTCCCCACCGATGGCACTCGCCAAATCGCAATGACCCTGCAACGGGTGACATCAGTTTTGCGGTCACATCTGGAAATCTGGAATTTGGTCTCGTTGGCACTTTCGGGACCGTTCACACTGGTGCTCGCCAAGCGCACCACGAACCTTGAGCATCTTGGACAAACAAAACGCCTCGTTCCATCTGGAGGGCTTTTGGTGGACCTGAGGGCGCGGTCCGCCGATTCCGGAGTTACTTTCGGTTTCCCCCTTATACGTCGAGAACGATTGGGTTGACCGAATCCAGAAGAGAGTCTAGCCTAGTACGGATGCGTTATCGTACCGCCCTTTTCGTGTGTCTGCTTGCGGCCACTCTTCCCGCATATGCTTTTGACTGTCAAGAGCCGATGACTCCTGACCAGGCGATGCAGTGCTGCAAGGATATGTCGTGCTCCTCAGCCGGACACGAGGGGCAAGATTGCTGCAAGGCCGTGACCGCGGCGCGCTCACCGTTTGTCCAGCCCGCTACCGATCATCCTGTTTGCAAAGCCTCAGTCGTGTTGGGAGTGCTGCCCCTGTTCCGCGAACCGGCCGTGCCGAACTCCTCGGTCCCCGATGTTCAGGCGCACTGGCACTCCCCTCCGAGCATCTCCGCTTCACGGCCTCTGAGAATTTAGTCCGCCCTCCAGTCGTTGCCCGGGCGAGGCAGTAGTGTGCCCGGGGACTGCTCTGATGATTGGAGGTTAGATTTTGAGCTTGCGAATAGCGACGTTCCGCGCTCGTCAAATATGCATGGGGATATTTCTTCTTGTGTTGGGTTGGGCTTCAGTGGCGAGAGGACAAGGGGCTGCGCCGGAGACCGCGCCCCCGCTGTTTCCCGGCGGAGGGCTTGTCTCTTACAACTCCGTGTTCACCACTCGACCCGAGATCGCAGCCACGGCAGGCGCCATTTCGGCTACGGCCCGGCCCACCTTCGCGCACGAGGGCGTTTTCAACTTCACCTGGGGGTTCTATCGAGACTTTGATTTGACCGTCCTGGTTCCAGTCCTTACCAATGAGTTCGCATTCAAAGGCACTCCCTCGGTAGGAGGCACTGGGCTGGGCGACTTGCAGCTTCTCGTCAAATACAGGTTCTACCGCCGGGATTCGCCTCGGGGGACCACCCAGGCATCGGTCACAGTTGGTCCGAAGATTCCCACCGGGCGCACCGACCTGCCCGACGCGAGCGGCAACAGGCTGCCGGCCAGTTTGCAAGCCGGTTCTGGCTCCGCCGACTTCTTTATCGCCGCAAACGGAACTTACACAGGACTGTTCAACGTCCGGCGTCTGGTTGCCGATGAGGACTTCCACGCGCTTCTGCGCTCCGAAGGAGCGCAAGCCACGCGCCTCGGGGACGATCTGGAATCCCGATTCTGGCTCTCCTATCGCCCCTATGAGTCGAAAAACGGCGCACGAGAATGGTTTATTGGCCCTGTGCTGACTTGGCGCTACTCTCAGGATGACCGCATCGCAGGTGTCACCCAGCGCGGCAGTGGAGGCAATGTCTTGCTCGCGGG
>DASPSB010000203.1:0-2256 GCA_035624135.1 Candidatus Acidiferrales bacterium
TCAGCCGTACCCCTTCCGCCAGCGCGCGCGTTCCCAGAAACGTGATCGCCGCGAATCGCCGCGCCTCCACCCCGAACCGTTTTTCGATCAGCGCGTACGCTGTGTAGAATTCCCCGCGAAAGTACGCCGGAATGAACAGGAAGCTAATCAGGATGCGCCCGGCCACGTAGCCCATGGCCAGTTGCAGGAAAGCGAGTGTGCCCGCAAACGCAATAGCCGGCGTTCCGATGATCGTCAGCGTCGAGGTTTCTGTGGCTACAATGGAGGCGGCCAGCGCCCACCAGGGCGCCGTCCGTCCGCCCAGGAAGTAGTCGCGGACGTTTGACTGGCTCCGGCGGAAGCGCACTCCGAAAGCCGTGATCCCGCCGAGGTAGAGCAGCAGTACGGCGAGGTCCACCGCGCGGATGGGCATCGTGCCGGGCACAGTCCCGATCCCGTCCCGGAGCTTCGGGACTCCGGGTTTCGGGTTCGCGCGATACTATGGGGACGTTTGCGGCGTGTCAATCAGGTCCGGGAAGGGGATTAACGCGCTGGCGTGGCGTCGCGGGGCCGGTGCTGGGACACGTCGCGCAGCATTCGGTGTCGTAGCTCCCTGCGCTGATATTTGCGCGCTCGTTTAGGATTTGCGATGGCAGACCGCGAAGAATATTACCTCGGGTTTGATGCCGGCGGGACCAAGACGGACTGTGTCCTGCTCAACGCGAAGGGTGACGTCCTGGCCGAGAACAGCGCTGGTCCCGCAAACCCGCTGCGCGCCGGTTTCGACCGTGCCCAATCCTCGCTGCGCACCGCCGCGGAGAAAGCGCTCTCCGCGCGGCAGGTCGGTGCGGCGTCGGTGGTCGGCGTGTGCGCGGGGATCGCGGGTGCCGGCCAGCCTCGCGTTCTCAAACGCGTCATGGGATTTCTGGTGGAAACGTTTCCCCGCGCCTACGTGCAGGTCTGCACCGACTTGGAAATCGCGCTCGAAGCCGGACTCGGCGATGGCCCGGGCATCGTCATCGTCGCTGGAACCGGCTCCGCCGCGCTCGGCCGCTCCCCCGACGGCCGCCAGGTTCGCGCTGGTGGAGACGGCCCTTGGGTCGGCGACGAAGGCAGCGCCTTCGATATTGGCCGCCGCGGCATCGCCGCTGTGGCTCGCGCACGCGACGCCCTTGGCCCCGCTACCACCCTCGCCGACTCCATTCCCGCTGCGCTTCAATGTCCCGACTGGAGCGCGCTGCTCGAACGAATCGCCGCCGGGCCCGACGAGGTTTTCCCTCGCATCTTTCCTCTCGTCGCCCAGGCCGCCGAATCGGGCGATACGCCCGCGCGCGAAATCCTGTTCGGCGCCGCGCTCTCGCTCTCCCAGCTCGTGATGAGCGTCGCCCGCCGCCTCGAAATCGCCCAGCAGGAATTCACTGTGGCGGAAGCTGGAGGCGTTTTCGGCGTCAGCCCGCTGCTCGATCAATCTTTCGAAGCCCTGCTGCACAGCTCTGCCCGCGGCGCCCACGTCCGTCCCGTCCAAATTCCGCCCGCGCGCGCTGCCGCCCGCCGCGCTCTGCGCGGGCGCCAGGCCGAAGCCGGCGGCAGCCGCGGGGCTCGCACCAAAGACTGATGCCTCGCCGCGATCCTCTGGCAGATCCCCGCGCCGCTCCCCGCGATGCCCTCGAATTCTTCATCGGCTCTGCGGATCCCGAGATCCTTATCGCTGCTCTCGACAATCCCGAGCTCCACGAGTCGCTTCTTTGCCGCCTGCTCGAGCGCAAGGACGCGCCCGCCGAGCTTCTCCGCCGCGTCGCCCAGCGCCACGAGTGGATTCGCAGCTATCCGGTCAAATTGCGCTTGGCGCGCCATCCTCACACGCCCCGTCTCATCGCGCTCGCCTGCGTGCGCCAGCTATTTCTTTTCGATCTCGCCCGCGTCAGCCTGCTTCCCTCCGCCCTCGCGGAAGTCCGCCGCGTCGCCGAAGACCTCGTCCTCAACCGCCTCGCGCAGCTTCCTGTCGGCCAGAAAATCACGCTCGCCAAACAGGGCCCTCCTCGCGTGGCCGCCGCGCTCCTGGCCGAAGGGCTTCCCAGCACGCTTGCTCACGTGCTCGAAAACGCCCACCTGAATGAAGCGCAAATCACCCGCGTCCTCGCCCGCGCCGATCTTCCCGCGCGCGTCGTCAACGCCATCTCACGCCACCCCAAATGGTCCAACTCGCCGCACGTCCGCATCGCGCTGCTCCGTCATCCGCTCACGCCGCTCGCGCGCATCATGGCCTTTCTGCCCGAT
>DASPSB010000220.1:0-2547 GCA_035624135.1 Candidatus Acidiferrales bacterium
AATCCTGGAAGGGATGCGCACGGCCGACGGCGGCACCGCCTCCGTCTCCGGCTTCGACCCCCAGAAGGGCAGGCCGCAGTTCAAACGCTCGGTGGGCGCGGTGCTGCAATCCACTTCCCTGCCCGACAAAATCCGCGTGGACGAAGCGCTCAGCCTCTTCGCCCAGCTCTACGGAGCGAACCCCGATCGCACCGCGCTTCTGCGCCGCTTTGGCCTCGAAGAAAAGCGCCACGCGTTTTACGGAAAGCTCTCCGGCGGGCAAAAGCAGCGGCTGGCGATCGCCCTCGCCCTGGTCCATGAGCCGCGCGTCGTGTTTCTCGATGAGCCGACGGCGGGGCTCGATCCGCAGGTCCGGCGCGAAATCTACGACGTCATCGAAGAGCTGCGCCGGCAGAATAAAACCGTGCTTCTGACCACGCACTACATCGAGGAGGCGGAGCGGCTGTGCGACCGCGTGGCCATCATCGACCACGGCAAAGTGATCGCCATGGATACACCGCGCGAGCTGAAGCAGCGCTCCGCCGGCACCACGCGAATCGAGGTCTCGCTGGCGAAGCCGGTGGAAGCGGCAGAACTCTGCGCTCTCGAGGGCGTAGCCGATTGCCGCAGCGTGGACGGCCGCACCGTGCTGCACTCCACTCGCCCGCCGCAGACCATCGTCGCACTGGTGAAACATTTGGAGACGCACGGCAACGAGCTCCAGAGCCTGGAAATCGCCGCGCCCTCGCTCGAAGACGTTTTCATCGAGCTGACCGGCCGCCGGCTAAGGGAATGAATTCGTGAGTAGCGCCACCCCGCCGCGATGAGCCACGCCTGGACACTCACGCTTTTCCGCCTGCGCCTGGCCATGCGCAACCGGGCGTTTCTGGTTTTCGGCATCATCGTCCCCTTGGCGTTTCTGTTTCTTTTTTCGGCAGTGTTCGCGCGCAATGGCGGACCGGCCGTGGCTTACGTGCTGGCCTCCGTGCTGGCCATGAGCGTGATGGGCAGTTTCTGGGGTCTCAGCCAGCAGCTTGTGATTTTCCGCGAGCAGGGGATCCTGCGGCGCTTCCGTCTGACGCCGCTTGGTCCCGGGACCATGCTGGTTTCCAGCATCATCTCCAATCTGATCCTGATGATCCCCGGCATCGCCGCGGAAATCGCCGTGGCGCACTGGGTGCTGCACATGCAGGCGCTGGGCAATTTGCTAAGCGTGTTCGTGCTCTCCGCGCTCGGCGCGGCGACGTTTGCCACGCTGGGCCTAGTGGTCGCCAGCGTGGCCAACTCAATGATGGAAACGCAGGTGATCAACCAACTGTTGTGGCTTTCGTTCCTGCTGCTTTCCGGTGTGGCTATCCCGCTGCCCAGCCTTCCTGTCTGGCTTCAAAAGGTGGCGCTCTATCTTCCAGCCACTTATCTGGTCACCGGCCTGGAGCGCGCTCTGATTGAATTCGTACCCTTGAACCACCTGGGCGCCGAGCTCGCTTCGCTGGGCGGTTCCTCGCTTCTGGCTTTTTTTGTGTGCCAGCAGATATTCCGCTGGGAGCCGGAAGAAAAAATGCCGCGGCAGGCGAAGCTATGGGTGGCCGCCGCGCTGGTTCCTTTCCTGCTGCTGGGCGCCTGGGAAACGAAGCAGGGAGGGCGGCTCTCCGAGGCGCGTTCGATCCTCCACAACACGTTTGCCGAACGCCCCGCGCAGCGCACCGCACCCACCGACGCGCCCGCGCAGCCCGATGCCAAACCCTGAGGCGCCGTTTCGGCCTTCACCCCGCTGCCACTACGGCGGCCAAATTGTCCGCCGGGCCCGGCCACGACGGCATTGACGCCCCCGCGCCCGTTGCTATAATCCGAATCAGGCGAGAAGAATTTGGACAGCACTTCACCAGTGCGGTTCCTTCGAAAGTTGCGCGCGCCATTCGTTCCCTTCTCGATTTTCACGGCAGCCGCCGTGCGCGCGCGTGTGTTCGATCCGAATGCATGAAGCGAGGCGCCCCATGGCCCTGAAAAAAACCGAAAAAATCTGGCACAACGGCAAATTTATTCGCTGGGACGACGCGCAAATCCACGTCCTCTCCCATGTCGTCAACTACGCTTCCGCCGTCTTCGAAGGCATGCGCTGCTATTCCACGCAGAAGGGCCCGGCGGTATTCCGCCTGCAGGACCACATGCAGCGCCTGGTGAACTCCGCCAAGGTGTATCGCATGGAGTTGCCCTACTCGGTGGAATCGTTCTGCAACGTCGCCCTCGACCTGATCCGGGCGAACAACATGGAAGCGTGTTACGTCCGTCCCATCATTCTTCGCGGCTATGGCGACGTGAACGTGAACCCCTTCAACTGCCCCATCGAGTGCTACATGGCCTGCTGGGACTGGGGGAAATACCTGGGCGCGGAGGCAATTGAGGACGGCGTGGACGTGTGCATCAGCACCTGGACGCGCATGGCGCCTAACACGCTGCCCGCCATGGCCAAAGCCATCGGCAATTACATGAACTCGCAGCTCGTGCGCATGGAAGCCGTGGTGAACGGCTACACGGAAGGCATCGCGCTTGACGTGAACGGCCACGTAA
>DASPSB010000154.1:0-9743 GCA_035624135.1 Candidatus Acidiferrales bacterium
TGCCCCTAGAAGATTTTTCGCTCGACGAAGACGGGCGCCCGCAAACCATCCGGTATTTCGAACATGAGAGCAATGTGCCGTTGTCGCTTGCCCTTTTGGTAGATACGAGCCTGAGCCAGCGGCATGTGCTGGGGGAGGAGCGCACGGCGAGTCAGGCATTTCTCGACCACCTGCTGCGCGAGGACAAAGACAAAGCTTGCGTCATTCATTTTGATTACGAGGTGGAACTGCTGCAGGATCTGACGTCCTCGCGATCCAAATTAGAGACGGGGCTGAATCTGCTGGAAATCCCGCGGCCCGATTTCTCACGCCGAAACAGCGGCGGCGGAAGCGCCGGCGATACCGGCGGCGGACAAGATAGTGGCCGCGGCCGTTCACACTTTGGTGGAGGCACGCTGCTTTACGATGCCGTGTATCTGGCCTCGACCGAAGTGATGCAGAAACAACAAGGGCGCAAGGCGGTGATTCTGCTGACCGACGGCGTGGACCGCGGGAGTAAGGAAACACTGGAGATGGCCGTGGAGTCGGCGCAACGTGCTGACACGGTGGTCTATGGGATTCTGTTCGAGGGCGAGGAAGGCCAGGATTACGGAAGGGGAGGTTACGGGGGCTATGGTGGCCGGCATGGCGGCCGCTACCCGCAACAGGCGCGTCCGGATGGCAAGAAAGTGCTGGAGAGGATTGCTCAAGATACGGGCGGGCGGATGTTTCAAGTGACGAAGAAGCTCCCCATCGACCGGATCTATTCGCAGATTTCAGAAGAGCTCCACAACCAATACAGCCTGGGGTACACACCGGACCGCGAGGATCCTGGACCAGGATTTCACAAAATCCACCTGGTGACGAAAGACAAGGACCTGACCGTACAGGCGCGGTCGGGGTATTACTCCCAGCCCTGAGAGCGAAACACGAAAACCGGAGACGGTTTCTGTCATACCCTTCGGCGAAATTTATCAACTACGACGGTGTAGAACCGATGGGGATGCATGGGGAGCCTGCCCTGTGGCATCCGTTGTACTATGAAGTGATGGGACGCCCACGCCGCTGCGCAAGCTGCGCGTGGCGGCCCGGCGCTGGAGAGGTGCATCCATGAGAGTGAAAAGCATTTGGCTATTGCCCATCTTGATGGGCACAGTGCTGCTTTTGGCGGTGACGGCGTCGGCCGATACGCTGAAGCTGAAAGACGGGCGTGTGATTCACGGGCAGTACATCGGCGGAACGGCGGACGCGATTCAAATGAATGTGGACGGGACCGTGCAGACCTTCGACGTGCGCGACGTGGTGAGCCTGTCTCGGGATTCCAGTCCAGCAGCGCCGCCTCCTGCGGCTGCTGCCCCCGCGCCGACGCCTGCTCCTCCGCCCGAGGCTAATCTGCCAGACGCTCCCACGCCAGCGGCGCCCGTTCCTCCAGCGGCTGCCTTACCTTCGCCTTCGGATTCCTCGAAGGTCACGGTCCCGGTGGGCTCGCACATCCTGGTGCGAATGATTGACAGCGTGGATTCGGAGAGGAATCACGTGGGGGATCACTTCCGAGCTTCGCTCGAAGCGAATATCGAGCAAGACGGATACATTCTGGCGCGGCGGGGTGCGGAAGTTTACGGCGAGTTGAGCACGGTGCAGGGTGCAGGCCATCTGACGGGGCACGCAGAATTGCGGCTGCAGCTCACCGGGATGACGATACACGACAGCCTCGTCCCGTTGGTGACGGGTGATTACGACGTGGCGGGAAAGGGCCGCGGCGCAAACACAGCAAAGAAAACTGTTGGGGGAGCAGCACTTGGGGCGATTATCGGTGCGCTCGCCGGGGGCGGGCGAGGCGCGGCCATCGGCACCGGGATAGGGGCTGCTGCGGGAGCGACTGCGAACATCATTACCAAGGGCGAAAAAGTGAGAATTCCAAGCGAGACCGTTCTTGATTTCCGCATTGATGCGCCGCTGGCGCTTCGGCCGGAGGCGTCCGCGCCCCGCTGAACGCCGGCCGGAAGCGCCCGAATCCAACCGGATGAAATTCGATGAGTAAAGAGACCGGCCTGGCGGTCCCGCTGAGCCGGACGCCGCCCATAGCCCGGCGCGAGCCGCGTGCGGTGGAACTGCACGGCGACCGGCGCGTGGACGAGTATGGCTGGATGCGTGAGAAATCCAGCCCGGAAGTGCTCGCCTACCTGGAAGCGGAAAATGAGTACGCCGACGCAGTGATGACGCCGACGACGAGCCTGCGCGAGAAGCTATACGCGGAGATACTTAAACGAATCAAGCAGACGGATCTAACCGTCCCGGCGCGGCAGGGGGATTACTGGTATTACCGGCGCACAGAGGAAGGGAAACAATACAACATCTGGTGCCGGCGCGCGGGAAGCGAAGACGGACCGGAAGAGGTGATGCTCGACGGGAACGTTTTGGCGGATGGTCATGAGTTCTTCGCGCTAGGCAGTTATGACGTGAGCGATGACGGCAACCTGCTGGCCTATACCACGGACTTCACCGGATTCCGCGAATACACGCTGCGGGTGAAGAACCTGACCACCGGCAAAGTATTGCCGGACACGATTGAACACGTGACCAGCCAAGCGTGGGGAGCGGACGGGCGCACAGTCTTCTATACCGTGGAAGATGACGCGAAGCGATCCTACCGGCTGTACCGGCACCGGCTGGGAGACACCAACGACACGCTCGTCTATGAGGAAAAGGACGAGCGGTTCCGCCTGACGGTGCTGCGCAGCCGCAGCCGCGCGTATGTTTTCCTGGAATCCGCCAGTCACACGGCATCGGAATGGCGATTCCTGGCGGCGGACCAGCCCGAAGAGGAATGGGGCGTGGTCGCGGCGCGCGAGCCAGAGCACGAATACGACATAGACCATCACGGCGACCGCTTCTACATGCGCAGCAACCGCACCGGGCGCAATTTCGCGCTGTTCTCGGCGCCGGTGGCGGACCCGCGGTTGGAAAACTGGACGGAGGTGATTCCCCACCGAGCAGGGGTGATGCTCTGGGGGATGGAGTTTTTCGCTGGCCACTCGGTGGTGTACGAGCGCGAAGAAGGTCTGCCCCGTATGCGAGTTACCGACCTCGCAACGGGTGAGTGGCACCCTATCGAGTTTCCAGAGCCAGCCTACTCGGCAGTTCCCGGAGAGAATTTCGAGTTCGAGACGGGGACGTTGCGATTCAGCTACGAGTCGCTCGTGACGCCGCGCTCGATCTACGACTACGACCTGGCGACGCGGGAACGACGGCTGCGGAAACAGACGGAGGTGCTGGGCGGCTACGATCCGACAAAATACGTGACAGAGCGCCTTGCGGCCCTGGCGGCGGATGGAACGCGCATTCCGATCTCGATTGTGTACCGGCGCGGCCGGGCGCGCGATGGAACGGGGCCGCTGTTTCTGCTGGGCTATGGGTCGTACGGTTATGCTCTGCCGGTCAGTTTCGCGTCGAATCGCGTGAGCTTACTGGACCGCGGATTTGCGGTGGCGCTGGCGCACGTGCGAGGCGGGGGAGAGATGGGCAAACCCTGGCACGACCAGGGGCGAATGCTGAATAAACGGAACACGTTTTCGGATTTCATTGCCGTGGCGGATTTTCTGGTGGTGGAGGGGTATGGGTCTCGCGACCGGCTGGTAATCCACGGCGGAAGCGCGGGAGGCCTGCTGCTGGGTGCGACGCTGAACATGCGTCCGGACCTGTGCCGCGCCGCCCTGTTGCATGTGCCTTTCGTGGATGTGATCAACTAGATGTCGGATTCGTCGCTGCCACTCACAGTGGGCGAATTCGAGGAATGGGGAAATCCGCAGAACGCGGAGGAGTATGCGTACATGCGGACGTATTGCCCGTACTCGAATCTGACGGCGAAGGTGTATCCGGCGATGCTGCTGCGCGCCTCGCTGTACGACAGCCAGGTGATGTACTGGGAGCCGGCGAAATACACGGCGCGACTGCGAACTTTGAAAACGGACACCAACCCACTGCTCTTAAAAGTGAACCTGGCGGCGGGACACGGCGGGGCATCAGGCCGATACGATGCGCTGCGCGAGATTGCGTATGATTACGCGTTTATCCTGCGGGAGTGCGGAATCAACGAGTGACAGTTGGCGAGTCAGGAATGCGGCCACATAGGTTCGCCGCTACTAACGCGACTACGGCGCGCGGTTAAGATGCGGGTTTGGCGGCGGAGACGATCTGAACGAATTCCGGGTGGTCGCGGAGGATCAGGAGGTCGGAGTCGCGCTTGGCCCATTCCATGTTGCGGTAACCCGCCGCGACCGCCTTCTTGAAGGTATCGAGCGCTTCGGCTTTCCTTCCGAGCAACCCATAGGTGCAGGCGGCATTGTAAAGTGTATTGCCATCGTTGGGGCGGAGAGCCACTGCGGTTTCCAAATGGCGAATGGCTTCTTCGGATTCGCCGACTTGTGCGAGCCGGGCGGTCAGAAGGATACGGGCGCGGACGTCCTCGGGACTGATCTCGAGCTGCTGACGAAGAGCGCGGACCATGAGCGCGTCGACCCGGGCAGCCTCCTCCAGGCGGCCAAGCCCCCGGAATGAGTTCGCGTAGGGAATATAGACGTTGTAGTCGTCGCCGTTGGCTTCGATCGCGCGATTGGCAAACGCTGCAGCTTCTTCCCATCGGTCGGAGGCGAAGAGAGCGCGGCCGAGCACGTTCCACGCACCTTCGCAATCCTGCTTTCTTTCAATCGCCCGAAGCGCCGAGAGGTACGCTTCCTCCCATTTTTTCTGCGCGTAGAACATGCGCGCCCGGCTGGCGTTGACCTCGGCGAGGTCGGGCGCGAGAGCTGTAGCACGGTCGCAGGCCGCTTGCCCTTTCTCGAGCCACCTGGGCGACTGGTCACGAAGCTCGAACACCAGGCCGCAAACGGTTGCAATGCCGGCGTGAGCGAGGGCGAAATTCGGATCGAGTCTAATCGCCTGCTCGAACATCTGCAGGGCGTAATCGAGATTTTCACGGCGCGTATAGTTCCGGCCGCGGAGGTAGAAGTCATAGGCCTGGGCGTTTTCGGTGGGCTTGCGGGCCATCACTTTCTCTTCCTGCGGCGAAAGCGTGATGCGCAGTGCCTGCGCAATGCTGCGAGCGATTTCCTCCTGAATGGCAAACACGTCGTCCATCTGGCGGTCGTAGCGCTCGGACCAGACAGAAACGCGGGTAGCGATTTCGACCAGAGTAGCAGTGACGCGCACGCGGTTTCCGGCGCGGCGGATGGAGCCCTCCAGCACGTAACCGGCGCCGAGCTGCTGGCCGACCTGTGGCGGGGTGACGGTCTTGTCGCGGAAAGGCAGGATTTCCGAGCGCGGGAAAATCTGGAGCTGGCCGATCTTAGACAGCTCGGTGATGATGTCTTCGGTCATCCCGTCGCGAAAATATTCGTCTTCTTTGGCGCCGCCCTGGTTTTCGAAATAGAGAACAGCGACGCGCTTTGCTCCCGCGGGCGCGGTTTGAGCGGCGGGAGCAGCGGGGGATTTCTCAGCCGCGGCGCGTCGGCCGGTCTCGAGATCGCGCTTGAGACGTTTGAGGTCGGCCTTCAGTTCGGCTGCCGTCTGGCAACGTAGATCAGGGTCCTTTTCGAGAGCTTTATTGAGTATGGCATCGAGTCCAGCCGGCACGCGTGGGTTCGCCTTGGAGGCCGGCGGGGGTACGGTGTTGAGGATACCGTCAAAGATCAGGGCTGGTGAAGCGCCGGTGAAGGGCGGAGCGCCCGTGGCCATCTCGTAGAGCACCACGCCGAGTGAGAAGAGGTCGGAGCGCGAATCGAGAGCTTCGCCGCGGGCTTGCTCCGGGGACATGTAAGCCACTGTGCCGACCGAAGTGCCCGGACTGGTGAGATTCTCAGCCGCGATCGCGTTTGGCGCGAGTGTTCCGGCGGTGGCATCGAGGTCCGCCGCCCCGCCGGAGTGCGGTGTTCCGACTTTGGCGAGTCCGAAGTCGAGAATTTTTGCCTGGCCCCGCGCCGTAACGAAGATGTTTGCCGGCTTGATGTCGCGGTGCACGATTGCCTTGGAGTGGGCGGCCTCGAGGCCGTCAGTGATCTGGATGCCCAGATCGATGACCTCGGCGGCGTCCATCGGTTTGCCGTCAATGCGGTGTTTGAGGGTCTGGCCTTCGAGCAGCTCCATCACGATGAAGGCCCTGCCCTTGTCTTCATCAATGTCGTGGATGGTGCAGATGTGGGGATGATTGAGCGCGGAGGCTGCGCGGGCCTCCCGGCGAAAGCGTTCGATGGCCTGGGGGTCGCCGGCAATGTCGTCGGGAAGGAACTTGAGCGCTACTTTGCGGCCGAGTCGTGTGTCCTTGGCGCGGAAGACCACGCCCATACCGCCGCCGCCGAGTTTGTCCAAAAGTTGATAGTGAGAGATCGTTTCGTCAGCCATCCAGCAGCTCCCCCTCACGCCAGGCGCAACATCTTCGCGCGCACTCTACTTTTTCATCGTTCGCGAGGGCTGTCAACTTGGCTCAGGCGCGTCGCTTCGGAAGCCCACTTGCGCTGGCAATCGGGATTTGCAAAAATACGCCGCGGCACGACCCGCCTATGCCGAAAGAACGGCCAAAGGTCAACATCGGCGAAGTGATCCGGAGCTATCGCGGCGAGCGAGGACTCTCGCAGGGCGATATCGAGCGGCGCACGGGCCTGCTGCGCTGCTATCTCTCCCGCGTCGAGAACGGCCATACCGTTCCCTCCCTCGAGACCCTGGCAAAAATTGCCGAAGCGCTGGATATGAGTTTGGCAGACTTCTTCCCCAGCATGGAGACTGCGCGGGAGCGCGAGGCAAAGAAGGCGTTGGGCGAGCTCTCGGCAGACGAGATCCGGTTTTTGGGCGAGATTAAGCGCTACAGCACCACCCTTTCCGATGAGAATAAGCGGCTGGTGCTGGCGATGATCCGCAAGATGGCGACTGTGGTTCCTGCCCAGAGGAAAGCGGCGGTGCGGCGAGTGTCGTTCTAGCGCGAGCCGTTCGCGAAAAAAGCTTCCTTACAGTAGCCGCGGCTAGCCCTTGCTACCGTGTCGCGAGAGGTCCACGATGGCGCGGAAGACTCGGCCGCGGCCAATCAGAAGTTCGCCGCAGTGCGCCGTCACCTCGAAGCTTAGGAATCGGCCGTTGGCACCGTCGTAGCGCGCCCAAGCGCGGACGCGCACCAGGAGTGCAGGCCTTCAGATGCTCCACTTCAATCCGCGTGCCCACAGTGATTTCGCCGGGAGCAGCTTGGGCGATCGTTTATTCGAACTTCAGGTCGTCCTCGAGCGTGTACTCGAGGCCGATGGGGAGGGATGCGCGGTCGGTCGGCATCGCGAGGGGCGGGCGTCAGTGCGAGACCGCGTCGAACGAGCTGTGGGCGGGCGCCGGGCGAAAGAAACTCTGAAATATTTCACCCAGTGTGAGTCCCAATTGCGACCACAGCCGGCGCTTCAGGGTGCGGTAGTCCTGAGAGCCGCTGAATAAATCGCGCATGAGCGCGCAGAATGCGGGGCTGCGGCGCACGAACTGGATCATGCGCGTGGTGACCGCGCCACCCAGGAAGTTTTCGGAAAACAGCCTGCGGGCGGCATGGACGGCGAATTCGAAGTCAGCCGCGAATTCCCGGCGAACGCGGGCGGGATAGGACTCCAGGCGACCTTCGGCGAGCGCATCGGCGAGAAGGTGGCCGGAGCGCAGCGCGTAATGAAGGCCCTCGCCCGTGAGTGGGTCAACCCAAGCGGCGGCATCGCCCACGAGCCCCCAGTTGCGTCCTACGACGGGCCGTCGGCGGAGCGTGTCCACCTGGGGCGACGGGAGAACGTGGCTGTAAAAGGACGCGCCTTCCCACGGAATCCGTTCGGCATCCAGGAACCGGTGAAGATGGTCCTTCATCGCTCGCGTGCAGCCCGGAGTGAGCCGGCCGCATATACCGACCGAAAGATGGTCCGAGCGGGGGAACGACCAGATGTAGCCGGCAAACTTAGAGAGAAATTTGACGATGATCCGGTCGGAAGGAACTGGAACAAAGTAACCCACCGTGATGTCGAGGTCCTGCTGGGTGAGCGGGGTGGTGCCCGGAAGCAGTGGGTTTCGCGCGCCGGCCGCCAGAACTACAAAATCGGCGCGGACTTCGCGGCCTCCAGCAGCGAGCCGGACGCTGGAGCCGTTGGTGTCGACCTGGGTCACTCGAGCGCGGACGATCTCGCAGCCCGCGGCAGCCGCGCGGTCAAGTAGCAAGCCGTTCAAGATTTTGCGCGAATAGATGACGATGGGGCGGTCCAGAGAGAGGAGAGCCCGCTTGCCGGAACTGGAAACCAATTCGCACGCACTGACGAACCTCTTAGGCTGGGGGCCTTGACTCAGAAACGGGTAGGCGCGGAGTGCCTTTTGGGTGAGGCCGCCGCCGCAGGGTTTTTCCCAGGCGAGATGCTCATCGTAAATTGAGACACGGAAACCTGCGGAAGCCAATCTTTCGCCGCACAGGGCCCCAGCTGGGCCACCACCCACGATGGCGATTTCATGCATGTATGAAGGCAGGTTCAGGCGAGCGGAAAAGCGGCCGCCAAGAACCAAGCACCCAGTATAGCATTGAAGACCGCGCCAGCGAGGGCGGAACCGATGCGGTGGCGCAAAGCGTCAGCCCCCAATCGCTGGGCCACGGAAAGGAGGCCCAAGAACACGACGAAAATGGTGGCCAGCAAGGCGCTCGCTACTCCTGAGAGCCAGGCACCAAGAATCACGACCCACACGAACCCACGGAGGAGCACGAAGAGTCCGATGCGCCCCGCGCGGCCCGTTCGAGAGAGAGAAACGGAATCGCCCAGGGCGAGCTCTTCTGCGATTGCGATGGGGAGGATTGCGAGGAACAGCAAAGGCAATCGGGCCCAGCGGGCAGGAATGGGCCAGAATTCGGTGATTTGCAGATTGAGCCAGGCACCAGCCGCAGCGACTGTTAGTAGGCCTACGATGGCGCCCACGAGTGCGGCCGCGAATGGACGGTGGGCGGGCTGCTCGGAGCCTGTCCGGCGCGAAGCAGGCGATCGGAGTTCGAGAATCGCATAGCCGATGGCGAGCGGTATTCCTGCGAAGAGCAGGACCGACACCAGGTAGTCGGCACTGTAGATGTGCAATGCGGCGAGGAGGGCCCAGCGCGCCGCTATCAGTGCAGCCGGAATCAAAGTTGTTATCCACGACAGGATGGAGAGAACCGGTGCCGGCGGCGGCGAAGCGTTGCACGTACCGTGAAGGCCGGCGAGTCGGGCCACCATGGAGGCGGTTGCCGGGAATAGAAAAATGATGCCGAGGAGGCCGAGAAAGGCGCCGATAAACGACCGATAGTCCAGTGTTGGCACGGGCGCACTCACCGCGCCGACGGCATTAAGAGCCCAGCGCAGCATGGCGCGGTCGGCAGAGGGATCAAACAGTGCGCTGGTGTGTGAAGTGCCGGGAACAGAGAGAATGTGGAAGGCCCGGAGCTGGCGGAAATCTTCGGGAGCGGCGCGCTCGCTACCGGCTGCAGCGGCAAGATGAGATTCCGTGCTAAGTACTCGAGGCATATCGAATTGCGGCGCGACGAGCAGAAGGTTGACGGGGATGCCGTGCGGCGGAATAAGCGGTGCCGTGGCGACGGCAATGGTACCGGCAGCGCGGAAATCGTCGGCCAGGCGCACAACCAGCGCCGCCCCCAGGGAATGGCCGAACAGGACGGTGCGCTGCGGATTGATATCCCCGCGGCGCTGGAGAGTCGCGAGCAGGCCGCTGGCGCAGGATTCGTAAGCGGCGAA
>DASPSB010000242.1:0-7893 GCA_035624135.1 Candidatus Acidiferrales bacterium
GTTGGAGCAGCCGCTATTCATGCCGCAGGGCTACCAGAGGGTCCACACGCGCGGCACGCCACGCGGGCATGAACGAAGCGATTGCGGTGACGGCGGCGATCAGCAGCGCGACTCCCGCAATTGTCGGCGGGTCTATGGCACCCACTCCGTAGAGAAACGAGAGCAACACGTGTGTGAGCCCAAGGGCTCCTGCAAGCCCGATGAGCAGACCGGCAGACGCCAGCGCAAGCCCTTTAAGCAAGACCATCCAGAATACGTCGCCGGACTGCGCCCCGAGGGCCATGCGCACGCCAAATTCCCGTGTCGCCCCCTGCGTCGTGTACGAAACCAGTCCATAAACGCCCGCGGCGCATAGGGTGGTCGCCAATAACGCGAAAATGGCCAGCAGGCGCGCCAGAAAGCGTTCCTCCGCGAGCGTTTGTGCGACCTGGTCCTGCATCGTGCGAACTCGGAATATGGCCAGGTCGGGGTTCACGCGGGCCACTGCCGCGCGAACCGCAGGAACCAACGAGCGAGGACCGTCCCGGGTGCGCGCCAGCGTAGTGATGACGGGCTGCCAAGGAAACATCAAGAATGACTGTGCGAAGGGCACATAGACAACGGGGCCCAGCGGCTCGCGGGGATCTTTGGGCGCCACGTTGCCGGCAACTCCCACAATCTCGAATGTCTGGTCGTGCGCGCCCATCCGTGTAATGTGCTTTCCGATGGGATCATTGCCGGGCCAGAATTTCTGGGCCATCGACAAACTGATGATGGCGACGCCATGCGCATTCGCGCTGTCCGCGGCCGTGAAGTCGCGTCCGCTGAACAATGGAATACCCAAAGTCTCGAAATATCCCGGAGTCGCCATCACTACTTGCACGCGATCCCCTTCGGCGCTTCCGGGTTGACGGCCTTCCAGTGCGACAGCGGTTTCCATCCCCGGCTGCAGCGGGACCCAGTTGGCCAATGCCGCCGATTCGACTCCCGGCTGCGCGCGCAACGAATCGAGGAGCGGATCCAGTAAACGGGAGGCCGCGGCTGCATCGTATCCCTGCCGTCCAGGATCTACCGATACAGTCAGGGTGTGATCGGGGTCGAATCCCAGCTTCACTGTTGATGCAGCCCAGAGCGTGCGCATCAATAGCCCTGCGCCTACCAGCAAGACCACAGAGGCAGCCACTTGGATAATCACGAGGAGGTTCTGAAGCGAGACACGGTGAGCCAGGAGATTCAGTGCGCGCGATTCGCCCTTCATCACCTCCAGGAGATCGGACCGTGAGAGTTTCACCGCCGGAGCCAAACTACTCACCACGCCTGACAGGATGGCGACGAGTGCGGTGAACCCGAGAACTCGCAAATCGAGCACAGAAACGGCGCGTTCGATAGGAAGAGGCAGAGTGGCCGGTGCGGAAGCTACGAGCACCTTGGAACCCCAATCGGCCAGGAGCGCGCCCACCAGGGCGCCGGGAAGCGATACGAGCAGCCCTTCGATTACGTGCAGCTGAACAATCCTGCCTCGGGTGGCTCCCAGGGCGAGCCGAACGGCCACCTCTTTCTGACGATTCTCCGCGCGCGCAAGCAACAAAGACGCCGCATCCGCGCACGCAATCAGCAGGACCAGTGCAACGATTCCCATCACCAGCAGCGAATACTGCGATTGAAACTTCCTGGCCTGCGCGGTGGCGGGAACGAGCACGGGCCAAGGACGCACAAAACCATTCTCGTCGCCAGAGACTTCTTTTCCTGCGCCGAGTCCCGCCGCAATCGCGTCCAGTTGCGCCTGGGCCTGGGCAATCGAGACTCCTGATTTGAGCCTGGCGATCACCGCAAACGGACCGAACGATTCGTGGGCCAACGGAATCTGGCTCTTGAGGATGGGGTCGACCTGGAAGCCGAAAGACATGGGCAACCAGACCTCCGGCAGATTTTCAAAACTGACTCCGCCGAAGCCTGCGGGTGTGATGCCGACGATAGTGGATTGACGACCGTCGAGCAAAACCTGGAGTCCGATGGCGGCTGGATCGGAGGCGAAACGCCGCTTCCAGTACTCGTGGCTCAACATTACGACGGGAGAGGCCCCGGGCTCGTCGTCCGCGGGAGAGAGAGCGCGGCCCACCAATGCGTTGACGCCGACAGTGGGGAAATAATTGCCAGTGACCATGCCGGCGTCCACGCGATCGGAGCCCAGCCTTCCGGCAGAGACGGTGACCGGAAATCGATCGAGGTACGCTGCCATGCCCGAGAACGCGGAGGAGCGCTCTCTGTATGCGAGATAGCTGGGGAAGGAGAGGAATCCCCATTCCGACACGCCGCGCGTCCTGCCCGCGGTGAGGCGGACGACTTCGCCGGGATTTTTGATGGGAAGCGGGCGGAAGAGTACCACGTCGACGAGACTAAAAATTGCGACGTTGGCGCCGATGCCGAAAGCCAGCGTCAGCACAGCGACTGCTACGAAGGCGGGATTGTTGCGCAGCAGGCGCGTCCCGTACCGGATGTCCTGCCAGAGAGTTCCCATCAGCAGCCTGCCATCGGCAAGCGTATCGCCGTATCGTCGCGCGGCGTCCGCGATTGTTCAATAGCGGAATCGCGCGAGGTGCGGTAATTGCGGAGTCAGATTTTTACCCAGCACCACTCTTCGCTCCAGGGGAGCCGAGACATTTGCCGGGAGGGGCCTGCCTCTTCAACGATGAACGCATCGGAAAAATTCGCGCCGATGCCGTTCGCCGGGTCATAGAGTCCCGGCTCGACGGAAAAATTCATACCCTTTTCGAGCATGGTGTAATCGCCGAGGGAGAGATAGGGCGGCTGATGGCCTTCCCAGCCCTGGCCGTGCGCAGGACGGTGATAGATGTAGGGCGCCACGCCATTCTTAACCTGATATTGGTGGATTTTGTAGGCCACGGTCGAACCCGTCACGCCCGCAATGGACTCCTCTTTTTGAATCAAGCAACAGTCGCGGCTCACGGTCCAAAGCTGTTTCATCTGATCGGTGAGGGGATGGATGAACATGGCGCGGTAGAGTTCGCCTCCGCATCCGGCAATGTGCACGCCGCCCTCGATTTGGATGGCCTGGCCGCGGGTGATTTTGTTGTGCAGAAACTGATTGGGGTGGGGGGACGCCGTGGAGCGGCCGACGCGGCAGCCGACGGAGACCGTGATCCCGACAGCGGTGTGGGGCGCGCCGTCGCGCTTGATGTCGGCCATCAGGAGATCGGTGCCGTATTTTGTGGCGGCATGGCCGATGTCGAAATCGGTGAGGTCGGCGCCGCGCTCGAGAAGCATGTCGCGCGCGTAGGCGTGCATCTGATTGAAGTAGTTGTAGGCGCGGCGGGTGAGGGCGAGCTCTTCCGGAGTTTTGCGGACGCGCATGTCCATGCACATGTCGCCGGCAGAAGCCATTTCTTTTCCAAGGATACTGGCCACTTTTCTTTGCACGGAGGGAACGAGTTCCCCGTCGGCGGCCAGCTTTTTATCGGCATAGCCTCGTTTCTTGAGCGCCTTGAGCATCCATTCGGTGAGGTCCACCTTTGCGCCCATCTGGACCTTGCCTTCGTTCGGGAACGCGCCCTCGGCATGCGGCCAGTCGAAATACATTTCGCCGTCTGAATACCACCAGGACTTTACCAAGTCGCGGTCGAGCGCCGCGTAGAACCACACGGGATCGCCCTTCAGCGGGAGAAAGACGTTGACCAGCCGCTCCGTTGTGGTGTGCCAGAGGCCGGTGAAGTAGATGATGTTCCAGCGGTCGCGGAGCAAGATGCCTTCGTACCCTGCGTCGGCGAGTTTTCCGCGCAGCAAATCCGCGCGCTGCTGGTGCCATTCGAGCGGCAGACGGTCGAGCGTCGAGGGCTTCAGATTGTCTTCCGGCAGAAAGAGGCTTGCGGACTTGCCGGCGGCCGGGTGCTTTTGCGGCGATTCGGCTGCTGCGGCGGCGGTAGTGGCCACACTGGCAGCGACTGTCCCTGCTCCGGTGGTAACGATGAATTCGCGCCTGCTGATCATCTGGTCCTCCTGGATGAGAGCGGTGGAAATATCACAGTTCGGCAAGGATGGGAAGGAAAGAAGGCGCGGTCAAATTCATTCCGGCACGTGGAATGCAGCCCGCGGCTCGAGTGAAAGCCCCTCGGTCGGAACCCTGCCGACCGTGGCTACCAGAGGCCGGCGCGGAGAAGAAAACGGCGTGCGAGCGCAAATTCGCGGAATTGATGCTCCGCGCGGCGGAACTCCGGGGTGTGCAAGCCCAGGCGGCAGCGATAGTCGCGGTGCGCGCGCGCGCCCGCGGCAGTGCGCAGATGCAGTGGCGCGGCGCGTTCCAGGTGCAGCATTTCGTGGTAGACGACGTAGGCCACTACGTGCTCGGGCACGCGCGGACGGTCGAGCCGGCTGTTGATGACGATGTGGCGCATCCCCGGATCGAAGACGCCCAACTGGCGCCGCCAGGGGGTGACGCTCCAACCAAGGTCCGTGGCCGGCAAGCGGCCGGCAAAATATTCGCCGTTGAGCCGGCGGAAAATTTCTTCGAGGTTGTACGCGTCACCGCTGGGGCCCGCATGGCGCCTGCGCCCGCGGCGCCGCCGGGCACGCTCGACGCGGCGGTTGACGCGCGCGCTCTGCGCGAACCTTCGGTACCGCTCAGCGAGATCGCGCGGAAGGCGCAAGCGGTAGAGCTTCGAGAGCAGGATTGCCGCGGCGGCTTCGAGCGCTTCGAGCGGCGCCCGGCGCATCAAGTCGGATAGGCGCGCGTCGGCGACCTCCTCGCGGAGGCGGATGGTGTGGCTCAAACTCGCGTAGGGGTAAAAGACAGCCTCGAAGTGCGGCGCGCGCCCGCGGCATCCCAGGCGGGCAAACATCCGCCGGAAGATGGCAGCCCCGCCGGGGAAGGGAATCGCGCGTGGCGAGGTTCTGGCGCTGCGGGGCGCGGGGCTCATCGAGTGACGGCGCGATACAATACCATACGCAGCGGGGCCTGGAGCTTCACGGCCGTCTCCGCTCAGGCGCGGCAGAAAGCTCTTTGGAGACTTTTTGCGCCGTTTCCGCGGCGTCCTCAGTGGCCTGGACCGCGTCGTCGAGATCCGACTTGAATTTTGCCAGCTCGGCGGTGTCGCGCAGCGCGTGCAATTTGGGGAGGAATTCCTTGGTGCGCTTCTCGAGCTCCTTGGTGCCGGGACGGAGATTCTCCTGTTTTTCCAGGCCGGCTTCGAGAAAGTCCGCGGCGTCGTCCACGCATCCAGTGTAGGCGTTGATGAGGCCCCACATGCGGTCGGCCCATTGCTGGTTTTTCTCCTTCTGCTGGAGCTCGTAATCAATTTTGCGGAGACGGTCGGCGGCAAAACCCAGAAACAGCTTCACCCGCTCGGAAACCGTCACGGCGTCGCGAATTTGGTCCGCTTCGATCGGGCTCAGATATTCCTTCTTGGGCCGCTGCGGGGCGGGCGCAGACGATTCGAAATCCATGCGGGTAGGATGCGGCGGGGGAAAGAGCAGCGCCAGGCACACGGCGCCGATTTTCATGGCCACTGAAATCGGGTTGATCATGAGCGCGCTCCCTCGCCGCGGATCTTCATATCGGTGGATGCGTTTGCGGCGCAGAAGGTGGTGTTTTGTGCGAGTCGGATCCCCGGGGGAACAGCGCTTTGACCAGCTTGTCGTCGAGATCCTCGATGTCTTTTTGCGGGCCGCGGAGGGCTTCGCGATCCGCGAAGGGCAGTCCGAAGACCAATTCGTCCAACGGGTGCAAGGAGCGGCGGAGATACATTTCCAATTCGCGGAACCCGCTCGAATGCTTTTCGGCGTCGCGGCCGCTGGCCACGAGGCCGTTGTAGGCCTGGGCGGCCGAATCGTGATATTCGAGGAAGAGGGGCGCCACGGCGTCGTACTGGTGCGCGGATTCCAGCTTACGCATTTCCGCCATCAGAGCGTCGCCGAGTTTGGAAAATAACTTGGCGCGTTTGACGGCGTCGCTTTGATTGTGGAATTCCGCGCGGAGAGTCTCCAGCCGGTCCTCGGCTCGCGCTGGCGCCGCAAACAATGTGGCGGTCAGAAGGACCGCACACATTTCGACTATGGTAAGGACGCTGGCGGCCGACCGAATCCACGACCCGGACATGACAGGGCGCTCGCGCTTCTATCCTATCAGATGCGATGGATAGGAACGTGCAGAGGCATGAGGCGGGGTGAACCGCAGGCTAGGCCCGCTTTTCGCCGTTGTGATTCAGGACGCGCTGCAAGAATCTGCCTGTATGCGATTGCGGATTCCTGGCCACCTGCTCCGGCGTACCCGCGGCCACCACGCGGCCTCCGGCTTCGCCGCCTTCCGGCCCGAGATCGATCACCCAGTCCGCCGATTTGATTACATCGAGATTGTGTTCGATCACGAGAAGCGAAGCGCCGCGCTCGATCAGTTTTCGCAGGGATGTGAGCAGCTTCTGGATGTCGTCGAAATGGAGGCCGGTGGTGGGCTCATCCAGAATGTAGAGCACGCCTTCGCAGGTTTCCTGGGTGAGGTGGGCGGCCAGCTTCAGGCGCTGGGCCTCGCCGCCCGAAAGCGTGGTGGCCGACTGGCCAAGCCGCAGGTAACCGAGCCCGACCTCGTCGAGCACGCGCAATCTCGCCACCGCACGCGGCACGGCAGAGAAAAAGGAAATCGCCTCGCGCACGGTCAACTGGAGCGCTTCATGGATGTTTTTGTCGCGATAGCGGACTTCCAGGACACTGGATTTGAAGCGAGTGCCGTGGCACTCCTCGCACACCAGCTCGACGTCGGCCAGGAACTGCATTTCCACCGTGACGGTGCCGTCGCCCTGGCAGGCCTCGCACCGGCCGCCGGGAATGTTGAAGGAAAAACTTCCGGAGGAAAGCCCGCGGCGAACGGCCTCCGGGGTGGCCGCGTAGGCGTCGCGAATGGCGTCGAAGGCTTTCAGGTAAGTCGCCGGATTTGACCGCGGCGTGCGCCCAATCGGCGACTGGTCAACCAACACGACCTCGCGAAGCTGCCCGTCGCCTTCGAGCCTGGCGCAGAAATCGCGGATGCTGCGGCCGTTGCGCTTGGCGTCGAGGGCCTGCCAGATGACTTCGTGCACGAGCGTCGATTTTCCGGAGCCGGATACGCCAGTGACGCACGCGAGCATGCCCAGCGGAATCGCGAGATCGATATTCTGAAGATTGTTGCCGCGCGCGCCCCAGATGCGCAGGAATCCGTGGGTGGGCTTGCGGCGCACGGCGGGCACGGGAACCTTGGCGTCGCCAGTGAGGTAGCGCGCGGTGAGGCTGCCGTTTCGCGATTCGGCCAGAAGTTTTTGCCGGGGCCCGGCGAAAATCAGCCGGCCGCCGTGCTCGCCCGCGCCCGGTCCCAGGTCGAGAATGTGGTCGGCGGACAGAATGATGTCGCGATCGTGCTCGACCACCAGAATCGTGTTGCCGAGATCGCGGAGCGTTTTGAGGATTTCGATGAGCCGGTGCGTATCGCGGGGGTGCAGGCCGATCGAAGGCTCGTCCAGGATGTAGAGCGCGCCCACCAGGCGCGAGCCGAGCGAGGTGGCGAGTTGGATGCGCTGCGCTTCGCCGCCGGAGAGCGTGGAGGTAAGCCGGTCGAGGGTAATGTAGTCGAGCCCGACTTCGTCGAGGAAGCCGAGCCGCTGGTTTATGCCGTCGAGGATTTTCTGGGCCAGACGCGATTCTGCGGGGCTCAACTCCAAGCCGCGGAAAAAGCGGCGGGCCGCGCCCACCGTCAGTTTGCAAACGTCGGTAATCGCCTGCCCCTGGATTTTCACCGCGCGCGCCTCTTCGCGCAGACGGGTTCCTTGACAATCCGGGCAGATGGCGTAGCCACGATAGCGGCTGAGGAAAACGCGCACGTGCAGCTTGTATTTCTTCCGCTCCAGCCACTGGAAAAATCCCTGCACGCCCCAATAG
>DASPSB010000250.1:0-13988 GCA_035624135.1 Candidatus Acidiferrales bacterium
AATCCTCGCAGTCCGCTCCTCCGCCGCAGAGCACCGAGAAGCCGGCCCAGAAGCCGCAGGAGAAACCCAAAAAGGTCTGGACGGACGATAACATCGGCCAATTGAGCGATGTGCGGATCACCACAGCTACCGCCACGCCCACCAAGGAAGGCGAGAAGGCCAGCGGAGAAGCAGGCGCTGCGCCAGCGGCTGAGGCCGCGGGAGGAAAAGAAAAGCCACTGCCGCCGGAGAAAACCCCGGAATTCTACAAGGCGAAGCTGGCGCCGCTGCGCCAGAAGCTGGCGGAGACCGAGGTGAAGATTAAGGAGATTCAGGACGCAATCGCCAATCCCTACAACGGCACGGACAAGATCAACCTGAAACAGCAAGCTCCCCCGGGGCCGCCGTCCGAGCCCGGCTCCAATCCCCCGCGCGCCAATAACAGCATCTACGGCGATCAGCTCATCCGGCCGCAGGAACAACTGGCCTATTACGAAAAGCAGCGCGACGACCTCCAGCAGCAAATTGACGACCTCGAAACCCAGGCAATCGCCAACGGGCTGCATCGCGGCGATATTCAGTAAGGTTATTTGGCTCGTAGAAAATGAAGAGGGGCCCTGGGAAGAGCCCCTGGTCCTAACCTCTTTACCGGCTGCTAGCCACTACCTACACCCCGGGAAACAAGAATGGTAAAAGAGAGCTAGCACGCCCTCTTCCACCTCAATTCCCCGAGTCTCCCTATCTAATCCGTTGATTTATAATCACTTACTGAAATTAGCCAGAAACCGCGCATCCGACCTTCTACACTTTGTCGTATGCCATTTTCGGATTTCTACGCAGATTTGGAGGTGTGCGAGGGGGCAGCCGGTACCGGAGCCGGCATCGTCGGGTAATGCTCTGCCTCGCGGGTCATTGGGCGGCGGGAACCGGTGCTGAGGCAAACCGGCGGCGCAGCCAGCGCACCAGCCGCAGCACGGGCCAGGCCAAAATGGCCGCCAGCACGGCGAGCGATGGAACGTTGCCGAGCAGCCAGAGCACCAGGCCGATCAACAGGTCGGCCGCATCGCGCAATCCGCTCACGGCGGCATTGTTTAGCCGCGTGCCCAGCGAGGGTGCGGGCGTTTCCAGCGACTGTTTGTATTCCTCGGTGATGCGGAGATCGACCGAGGCGTACTGCACCTGGCCCTCGAGCGTCTTGCGTTCGGCATCCATCTGTTCGATTTGCTCACGTGTGCGCGCGATCTGCTCTTCGACTTCGAGGACGTCGCTCACTTTTCCCGTGCGCTCCCGAAGGATTTCCACGAGCCGCTTCTCCGTCTCGCGGGCGTTGTTCAGACGGGCCACCAGGTCCACATATTGGCGCGTCACGTCGTCCGCGGACTGGTTTTCCTGCTCGACGTGTCCCAGTTTTCGCAGTTCCACAAGCACCGCATCGAGTTGAGCAGCGGGCACGCGCACAGTAGCCGTCAGCGTGCGCCCCGCCGAGGCAGGCGCGGCGATATTGAGCTGGCCGAAGTAGCCCTGATGCGCTTTCACCAGGTTTTCCAGTGCGGCACGCGCGGCGTCGAATTCCTTGGTGAGCACGGCGAGCGATGCGGTGCGCACAATCATCGGGCCGGACTGCTTCGCGGGCTCGGAACGCTGGCCCTGCACGGCGTTCTGGGTGGCCTGCCATTTCTTCATTGCCGCGACCGGGGGCGACAAGGCTCGATTCTCAGCCAGCGCCTGGTCGGCTGCGGGCTGGCCTTCGATTGAGAAGTTGCGCGGAGGCGGAGCGGCGGGGGGCCTCACGGGCATGGGTGCCGAAAGCCCCGTCTGTCGCATTGCCACCTCAGCACGCTGGGTAGAACGATTGAGTGTGGGCAGACTGACCAGGATCAGCAATAGCGCCGCCGAAAGCGCGGAGCCCCAGAGCAGCCAGCGAACTGGCTGGCGTTTCTGCGCGGTGAGGCCTGACCGCAGCGCACTCGGCTCGACGGCCTTTTCGTTCGCGGCGCGCAGCACGTTCTGCTCGACCGCAGCGGGAATCATCTCCACCTCCCATTGCGGCAACTGGCTGGAGAGCGAACGCAGGCTCGCGGCCAGCGCGCGGCAGTCGGCGCACTGCTCGAGATGCGCGGCGGCGGCAGCGGCGCGTTCGGGCGCGAGCTCGCCGTCGAGATACGCCATCACCTCTTCGCGGTCGAAAGGATGTGTGGTGGATTCCATAGTCATTCCTCAGGCCGCGCCCGTTCGCGGCTGCCGCGCCAGCAGGAGTTCGCGCAGAGCCATGCGCGCGCGGAACAGGCGCGAGCGCACCGTGTTCACCGGAATCGCTAGTACCTGTGCAATCTCCTCGTAGCTCAATTCCTCGTATTCCCGCATCATCAGGATTTCCCTCTCCGCCGCTTCCAACCGCTCTATCGTGTCGCGCACCCACGCCGCTGTCTCTGTTCCCTGGCGCGCGGGCTCGGGGGGATCCGCCGCGTTCGCGGCTTCTGCCGCTTCCCGTCCGGCTTTTCTGCGTTCCGCGGTGAGCATGCGCACGGCGATGCTATAGAGATAGGTGCGAAACAGGGCGCGCGGCTCGTATCGTGTGGCGCCTTTCAGCACGGCCACGAAGACATCCTGCGTCAGTTCCTCGGCGCGCGTGGGATGGTTGAGCCTGCGGCGGAAAAATCCGTAGAGGCGCTGCGCGTAGCGGTGAAATAGCTCCGTGAAGGCCTCCGTAGAACCCTTCTGGAATTCGAGCATCAACGCTTCGTCGCTGGACATGGATGCGCGCGGCCGTCGCGGCCCGGGCTGTCCCGATCCCGAAGCTTCGGGTTTCGGGAGGGATAGGGGCTTCCGGGCCTCGTCCCTTCACTCACTGTAATGCCGCAAGTCCCCAAAAAGTTCCCGAAGTCCGGTGCGCTGCCGGCGGGCCGTGGGCGGAGACAGGAAGGAAACTCAGCGGACGCCACCCCCCTAAGGTAGACTGCCCACTCGAACGGCGCCCGGCCTGCCTCGTGGAGGACAGCGGCTTGAGCTTCACCCTACTGGATTGGACCATCGTTTCGACCTACCTCGCCGCTTCGGTCGCCGTCGGGCTGCTGGGAAAACGCTATATCGGCAGTTTGTCTGACTACCTCGTGGCAGGCCGGGAATTGGGCGTGTATCTGGGCATCGCCACGCTCGCGGCCACCGAAATTGGAACGATAACGTACATGTACAACGCCGAGCTTGGCTACCGCTACGGCTTCGCGTCGTTTGCTGCAGCGCTGATTTCCGGGCTGGTGATGATTTTCGTGGGGCGGACAGGGTTTGTGATTCACCGCTTCCGCGAGATGCAGCTCATGACCGTGCCGGAATTCTTCGAGCAGAAATACAGCCTGGGCCTGCGCTTGCTGACCGGAACGCTGGTGGCCATTGGCGGAATCCTGAACATGGGCGTGTTTTTGAAGATCGAAGGAGAATTCCTGGCCATCGTCAGCGGAACACCGATGAAGTATCTGGTGCTGGTCATGACTGTCATCCTCTCGCTCGAAATGCTCTACACCGTGCTGGGCGGGATGGTGTCCGTGGTGATTACAGACTTTTTGCAGTACGTGCTGCTTTCGGTGGCCACGATTCTGGTGACGCTCGCCGCGGTGCGGCATGCGGGATGGGGCAGCATCGTTCAGAAAGTCACCAGCACGATGGGCTTGGCGGGTTACAGCCCACTCGTAAACCCCAAGTTCGGCGCGACGTTTCTGGTCTGGCAGATTCTGCTCTGGTTCTCCGTGCATACCTGCTGGCAGACCACCGCCATGCGCATGTTTTCCACGCGAAGTCCGGAGATTTCCAGGCGCGTGATGACCGTGACCGGCTTCATTTTTCTTGGCCGCGGGATGCTGCCGATGTTGTGGGGGATCGCCGCGCTCACGCTTTTCGGTACGGGCGCGCTTGAAAAAGGAATTCCAATGCCGGTGGTCGATGGGCGGACTCTGGCCCCTCTCGACGCCATGCCGGCGATGCTGGCGAGCATCCTCGGGCCTGGACTTAAAGGCGGCGTCGTCGCGGGAATGCTAGCGGCCACGATGTCGGTGAACAGTTCTTATCTCCTGGGATGGAGCTCGATCATTTCCCAGGACGTAATCCTGCCGCTCCGCAGGCTGCTGCGGCGGGCTCCGCTCGATACGCGTAGGCAAATTCTCGTCAACCGGCTGGCCAATTTATTCGTGAGCCTGTTTCTAATGTTCTGGGGGCTCTACTACACGCCGCCGGGCGCGGTGTATCTCTACCTGAACATCACGGCGACGATTTTTCTCGCCGGCGCGTTCGTTTCCGTCGTCGGCGGGCTCTATTGGAAGCGCGCCTCCACGCGGGGCGGCTACTTGGCCATGCTGATGGGGGCTGCGGGCGCCATCGTGCCGTACTTTTTCCTGCATTGGAACGAAACACTCGCCGGCTTCGGAGCCTTCGGCTTGGCCGCAATGGGCCTGGTAATCGGCTCGCTTGCCGGACGCCCGAACCGCGAGCCGACGCGGCTCGGTTTTCCCTCCGCGGAGGCGCGATGAGGGCTTGGGAACTGTTTTGGGCGGCAGGTCTGGTGATTTCCGGCGCGGCCTTTGCCGGAATCACGGTGGTCGTTGCCGTCCGTGGATTCAGCGATTTGAGGGACATGTTCGCGCACTTGCGCGAGCGAAGGAACCTCGGGCGATGAACAAAGCCGTCGTGCTGGCCCGCGGTCTGGGAACACGAATGCGCCGGGAGGACCCCGCAGCCCGGTTGGATGCGGAGCAGGAAGCTGTGGCCGCCTCCGGCCTGAAGGCCATGATTTCGGTTGGCAGGCCCTTCCTCGATTACGTTCTCAGCGGTCTGGCCGACGCTGGGTATGGCGAGGCGTGTCTGGTCATTGGGCCCGAACACGAAAGCGTGGTCGAGCGCTATTCGCGCGTGGCGCCGCCACGGAGAATCCAGGCGCACTTTGCCGTCCAGGCCAAGCCGCTCGGCACCGCGGACGCCGTGCTTGCCGCCGAGCCCTTCGCTGTCGGAGAAGATTTTCTGTGCATCAACTCGGACAATTTGTACCCTACGGCAGTGCTGATGGAGATGCGCGCCGTAGGCGAACCCGCGATTGCGCTCTTCAGCTGGCAGACGTTGCTCGAGAAAGGGAACATCTCGGAAGAAAAAATCCGGAAGTACGCTATCTGCGAAGTTGCCGCGGATGGTTATCTCCGCGACATCGTGGAAAAGCCGTCCGAGAGTGTATGGACCGCGGCCTCCGGCAGCCTTCTGATCAGCATGAATTGCTGGCGGTTTTCGAGCGCCATTTTCGAGGCTTGCCGCCGCGCGCATGTCTCGCCGCGACGAGAGTACGAGCTTCCCGTCGCGGTCGGCGACGCGGTGAGAAACTCCGGCATGCGTTTGCGTGTTGTGCGTTGCGGTGAGGGCGTGCTGGACCTCTCTTCCCGCTCGGACGTGGCCGAGGTTGCTGCGCGCCTGAAGGGCGTCCCCGCCGAGCCATGAATCCTAGGATCATGGACCGGTTGCTGGCCGGCGGGCTCAGCCCGGCTGGTGCGGACCAGAAGTCTGAGCTCTTCCGCTGCGCATGGGACGCGCTTCGTGGATTGAATGCGCAGGCTCGAGATGACTGCATTCATTGCTTTGTGCCTGGACGCGTCGAGCTGTTGGGAAAACACACCGACTATGCCGGTGGACGAAGCCTGCTCTGCGCCGTCGAACGGGGGATTTGCGCCGTCGCCGTGCCGCGAAACGATGCTGTGGTTCGCATGGCGGATGCGGGGCGCAATCAGCGGTGCGAATTTCTCCTCTCGCCGGAGCTGGATCCCCGCGCCGATCACTGGCCCATTTATCCCGGCACCGTTGCGCGGCGCCTGGCCCGCAATTTCTCCGGCCCGCTTCGAGGCATGGACGCTGCGTTCGCCAGTGATCTTCCGCGCGCCTCGGGGATGAGCAGCTCGAGCGCGCTGTTGACCTGTACCTATTTGCTTCTCGAAGAATGTAACGATTTGAGCCGGCGGCCGGAGCTTGAAGCGAGTATCCGTACACCCGAGGAAAAAGCAGCGTATCTCGCATGCATCGAGAACGGGCAGACCTTTGGAATTCTGGCCGGCGATGCCGGAGTCGGCACCTTCGGAGGCAGTGAGGATCACACCGCGATTCTCTGCTCGCGGCCCGGTGTTCTGCGCCAGTACGCCTTCTGTCCCACCAGGCTCGAGGCCGAGGCACCTCTCCGCTCTGAGTATGCGATCCTCATCGCCGTGAGCGGTGTGGCTGCGGACAAGAGCGGAGCCGCGCGGGAGCAGTACAACCGCGCCTCGCGGGCGGCCGGGGAGATTCTCAAGCTCTGGCAGGAGGCCACGGGCCGCGCGGATGCATCATTGTTCGCGGCGGCTGCGAGTGCGGAGGATGCGCCCGCACGCATCCGGCAGCTCTTGAACAGCCGTCCGTCGGCTTCCTATTCCGCAAAAGCACTCCGGGA
Organism: Candidatus Acidiferrales bacterium; assembly: GCA_035624135.1. Taxonomy (GTDB): domain Bacteria; phylum Acidobacteriota; class Terriglobia; order Acidiferrales; family UBA7541; genus JOPF136. The sequence continues at coordinate 6,425 of DASPSB010000250.1, forward strand.
CCGCTTCGATCAATTTTTCGAAGAAAGCATGTGCATCGTTCCGGATGCCACTCGTGCCATGCAGGCGAACCATATGGAGGCCTTCGGCCGCTGCGTGGACCGCTCGCAGGCCTTGGCCGAAGAGAAACTGGGCAATCAGATTCCGCAAACCATCGAACTCGCACATTCGGCGCGCGAGCTGCGCGCCTTCGCGGCATCCGCATTCGGCGCGGGTTTTGGCGGAAGCGTTTGGGCGATGACTCGCGCGCACAATGCGATGGAACTCCTGAACCGATGGCGGGAAAGTTACTGCCGTAAATTTTCTGTCGAAGGCCAGGCGAGCTCGTTTTTCCGTAGCGGGGCCGGGCCCGCTGCGTTCTTGTTTTGAAGCATAAGCATCGGTCCGGAGTTCGGCGAGCGGAAGGAATCAGATGAAGAGTTCGCGACACGTTGAGTGTTGGCGCACGCCCGCTCCGCAGTCCGGTGAAATGTCTCGGCGAGCGTTTGTGCAGCAGGCTGCGCTGGCTGTGGGTGCCTGCTGTCTCATGCCGTCTGGTTCTCTCGCCCTCACGCTCTCCTCAAGCGTCTCCGGTCCGGACGACGTCCGGGCTAGCGTTCAGGATGGAAAGCTGCTGCTCGAAAACATCGCGATTCACGCGGAGTGGCGGCTCGATTCCCGCGGCTTGTGCGCGATGTCGCTCCGCGACAGGCGCAACGGTGCTTCTCTTGCCGAGCCCGGCCCGGGGTTTCGACTCACGTTTTTCGACGGCCCCAGTTTAGATTCAGCCAGCCTGCGCCCGAGCGCGGCTCCGCGCGTCGAGAGCTTGCCAGCCATCCCCGGTGCCTCGCGATACTCGGATCGTCTGCCGGGCAAACAAATCGTCGCCATCTTTCGAGATTCGGACTGCAACCTCGATGTCGAATGGCGCGCTGTTCTGCGCGAGAGCTCGCATTACGTTCGCCAGGAACTGGCGCTCAAGGCTCCGCATGGCGAGGTGCCCGTTCAGGAGATCGTGCTGATTGACGTCGATGCCGCGCACTGTCGCGTTGCCGGATCAGTCGATGGCTCGCCGCTTGTTGCCGGCAACTGGTTCCTGGGATTCGAGCATCCGCTGAGCCGCAGTTCAATCGAGAACGGTCGCGCCCAATCCAAACTCGTGCGCCGCCTTCCGCTCGCCGCCGGCCTGACCATTTCATACTCATCGGTGATCGGCAGCGCTGCGCCCGGGCAGCTCCGGCGCGATTTTCTGCGCTACTTGGAGCGCGAACGGGCTCATCCCTATCGCCCGTTCCTGCATTACAACTCGTGGTACGACCTCGGCTATTTCACTCCGTTTGACGAGTCCGCCGCGATCGATGCCATTCACGCTTTCGGCGAAGAACTTCACGTGAAGCGCGGCGTTCAGCTCGATTCCTATTTATTTGACGACGGCTGGGATGACCACAAACTCTGGGGCTTCAATTCCGGTTTCCCGCGCGGCTTCTCTCCGCTCAGGGCGGTGGCGGCAAAGTACAGGGCCGCTCCCGGCGTGTGGCTTTCCCCCTGGGGAGGCTATGGCAACCCCAGAAAAGAGCGTCTCGCCTACGGCGCCGAGCACGGGTTCGAGCAAGACGAAGACGGGCTCGCTCTCTCTGGCCCCGTCTATTACCGCAGGTTCCGCGAGGTCTGCCTCGAGATGATTCGCAAATATGGAGTGAATCAATTCAAATTCGACGGGACCGGCAACGCGGCCCACGTGGTTCCAGGCAGCCAGTTCGGCAGCGACTTCGAAGCTGCGCTCCGCTTGATCGCCGATCTGCGCGCCGAAAAGCCGGATCTCTTCGTCAACGTGACCACCGGGACCTATCCCTCACCTTTCTGGCTCATGCTCGCCGATTCCACCTGGCGTGGCGGCGAAGATCACGATTTTGCCGGCGTGGGAACGCCGCGGCAGCAGTGGATCACTTACCGCGACGCGGACACCTATCGAAATGTCGTCCAGCGCGGGCCGCTCTATCCCCTGAATTCGCTCATGCTGCACGGACTGATCTACGCGAAGCACGCGAAAAATCTGGCGAGTGATCCGCAGGGCGATTTCCTTTCCGAAGTGCGCTCCTATTTCGGCACGGGAACCCAGCTCCAAGAGATGTACATCACGCATTCCCTGCTTTCCCACGCCGACTGGGACGTGCTGGCCGAGGCTGCTCGCTGGTCGCGAGACAACGCTCCGGCGCTGGTGGACACGCACTGGGTCGGCGGCGATCCCGGCGCGCTCGAAGTTTACGGATGGGCTTCCTGGTCCGGCGAGAGGGGAGCCGTGACGCTGCGAAACCCGAACGACCGGCCTCAGACCTTCGAGTTCGATGTTCGCGCCGCGCTCGAATTGCCGGATGACAGCCCGCGCGCCTTCACCGCCGCTGCGCCGTGGAAAACTTCATATCGGCGAGAGGCGATGAGGCTCCTGGCGGGTAAACCGCATCCGCTCCCGCTTGAGGCCTTCGAAGTGCTTACGCTGGATTTGACCCCCCAAGCCCTGGAGTGAGCGTGCGTCAGCGCAGCGCCTGCAGCGCGGCGATGTGCTCCGGCGTCGTGCCGCAGCAACCGCCCAGAATTCTCGCGCCCGTCTTCTTCCACTCGGCGCATTCCTTCTGATATTTCGCCGGCGGATACTCGTCCGTGAACATCCATTCCGGCGGGTTGAAGCGCCCGATGTGCGCATAAGCACCCGTGGGAATCTTCGCTCGCGGTTGGAGTTCCTTCATTCCCGTAGTGATGTCGTCCGGCGGGGCGCAGTTGAGCAGCACCGCATCAACATTCTTCTTCTGCATGGCCTCGACGGCGTCGCCCAGCGTTTCACCGGTGAAGAGCTTGCCCGTTCTCGCCGGCACAAACGACACCCAGCACGGCAGTCCCAGTTCGTGCGCCACTTCAGCGGCGACCTTGGCCTCGCCGATGCTGTTCACCGTCTCGAACAGCACAAGGTCCGCGCCGTTCTGCTTCACCACGCCGAAGATTTCGCGATATTCACGCCGCGCCTGCTCGTCCGCGGGCACCAGGTCCGGACGGAAGCACCATTCCAGCGTGGTGATCGCCGCCGCCACAGCAACCGGGCGCTTTGCCGCCACTTTTTCGCGTGCTTCGACGGCCAGCCGCACCGAGGCCGCCAGCAGCAGGCCCGCTCGCTCGTCCAGGTCTTTCGCCCCAATGTGATGCCGGTGCGCGTCGTCGCGGAAGTGGTTGCACAGTGCGCGCCGGGAGAGCTGGAAGCTGTTGGTGCTGATTACATCCGCGCCTGCGCGAATGTAGTCCTCGTGGATTCCGCGCACGAATTCGGGCTTGGTGGAGAGCTGATGATCGGCCCAGCTAACGTTGCGCCGCAGGATTTCCGTGCCGATGGCGCCGTCCAGGATCACCGTCCTGCCCCGCTTCAGCGTCTCGCGCAGAGGTTCGTAGTTCATGTCAGTTTGTCCTCCCCGCGCCCAGCATCTCGCGCAGCGCCCGGGTGTGCGCCGGACCGGTGCCGCAGCAGCCGCCCACGATGCGGGCGCCTGCATCCCGCCAGTGCCGCGCTTCCGCCGCGTACTTCCCGGGAGGCCAGGCCTCCGTCTCGATAAACTGGGGATGAAAGTCGAATTTCCAGCTCGGGGGAGAAAATCGCCCGATGTGGGCGAACGCCCCGAACGGAACCTTTGCCAGACCTTTCATCCGCTCCGCCGCTCTGGTGATGTCCTGCGGCGGCGCATTGCTCACCAGCACTGCCTCCGCGCCGCCCTGCCGCATTTCGGCCACCGCATCGGCGAGCGGCTCGCCGCTCAGCAGTTCGCCCTCCGGTCCGAGCACAAAGCTCACCCACACGGGCAGTTTCGCCGCGCACCCGGCGGCCAGCGCCGCTTTCGCTTCATGGATCGTATTCATGCTCTCGGCGATCAGAAAATCCACTTTCTCCGCCGCGAAAACCTCCGTCATAGGCTGGTGCTCGCGCAGCGCCGTCTCGTAGGGCGGCGAGAGGTCGGGCCGGTAACAATGCTCGAGCGTCGTGATTACGCCGGCGATGGCCACTTTCTTCTCCGCGCCGGCCTTGCCCCGCGCGTTTTTGGCCAGCGCCACCGCCGTCTTTTGAAGCTTCGGAACCAGATGCTCCAGCCCGGGCGCGCCGATCTGCCGCATATGCTCCAGGTCGCGAAACACGTGCAGGTAAAGCCGCGGATTCAGTTGAAACGTATTGGTGCGCAGGATGTCTGCTCCCGCGTTTAGGTATTCCGCGTGTAGCGCTTCGACCGTGGCTGCGTCGGTCTCCAGGCCGTGCTTTCGCCAGCGTATGCCGCGCCGGACGAGCTCCGACCCCATCGCTCCATCCAGCAACAGCGTCTCGCCGCGGTCCAGCCGCGAACGCAATTCGTTGTACATTGCCCCTCCCCCTACGCTCCAATGGCCCCGCGCACCGCCGCCGCCAATTCTCCTGTCCAGCGCTCCACGTCTTCCTCGCGCTCCGCTTCCACCATCACGCGCGCCACCGGCTCTGTTCCGGAATAGCGCAGCACCACGCGTCCCCTGGCGCCGAGCGTCGAGTCGGCCACGGCCAGAGTCCGCGCGATCTCGTCGATGGAATCAAGTGGCGGCTTCGCGCGCACGCGCACGTTCACGATTTTCTGAGGGAACACCTTCAAATCCCCGGCCAACTGGTCCAGCGGGCCGTGCAGCGAAACTAGGCTGGCGATTATCAGCGCGGTGAGCATGCCATCGCCGGTGATGGAATCATCCAGAAAAATCACGTGGCCCGATTGCTCGCCGCCCAGGTTCGCTCCCCGCCGCTGCATTTCCTCAAACACGTATCGGTCGCCCACGTTGGCACGGGCCAGTCCTATTCCCTCCGCCTCGAGCGCGCGCTCAAGTCCGAGGTTGGACATCGTCGTCCCGACCACCACTCCTCCGCGAAGCGTGCCCGCCGCTTTCATGTGCCGCGCCGCAATGAACAGCACGGCGTCGCCATCCACGATGCGTCCCGAACTGGATACCAGGATGGCGCGGTCGGCGTCGCCATCGAACGCCGCGCCTATCGCGGCATGCGTCTCCAGAACTTTTTTCCGCAGGCCTTCGGGATACAGCGACCCACAGCCGTCGTTGATATTTTTCCCGTTGGGGCGGTGGTTGATCGGCGTCACCCGCGCGCCGAGCGAACGGAAAAGCGCCGGCCCCAGCTCGCTCACTGCGCCATTGGCGCAATCGAGCACCAACGCCATGCCTTCCAGCCGCGCCCCCGGCAGCACGAATCGCCGCAAGTACTCGAGATACTGCGCGTCGAGCACCGTATCCGCCGGAAGATTTGCGTCCGCGGCGGCGCCTGCGGATTCGCGCCTCCCCAGGATGTCTTTCTCGAGCGCGGCTTCGACTGCATCCGGCAACTTCGTACCCTGCGCGGAGATCAGCTTCACTCCGTTGTCGGTGTACGGGTTGTGCGACGCGGAAACCACTACCCCTGCGGAAAATTTGTTCTCCCGAACCAGGCAGGCCACTCCCGGCGTCGAGATGACTCCTGCCGAAACCACCTCAGCCCCTCCATCTATGGCTCCTCGCGCGAGCCTCGCCGCCAGATGCCCGCTCGATTCCCGCGTGTCCATTCCCAGCAGCACCCGCGGCCGCGCTCCCCCGCTTTCTGCCTTCAGATGCGCGCTCAGCGCTCCACCGACTGCTTCCAGCGTCGCGTTGTCGAGTGGGAATTCGCCCGGCACGCCGCGAATTCCGTCCGTTCCGAAGAGTTCTTTGGGCATCTGTGAATTCCGCCGGGGCAGGCGGAAGCATGCGAGTCTAGCACAGGCAATAGATTGGGAGCCCGCGGCCGCAGCACGGGCCGGACGGCTAGATGCGGCCTCATCGTTGGCACCGAAACGCGTGTGGAACTGTGAGCGGTATTCCTTCGACTCCGTTCTTGGCGGCCAAATCCGGGAGATTCATCTCGCGCGGGAACGCCCTTTTCCGATACAATGCCCCCCCTATGCCGCACCCTGTGCTTGAGATTACGCCGTCAAACGGCGCGCGGCCCGGCCGGCGGATCCTGCGCCTGGCTGGGCGTCTCGGCATCGAAACCGTCCCGGCATTTCTGGCTGCGGCCCGCACCGAAACTGCGCCCACTCTGATTCTCGACATGGGCGACATCGAATACATGGATTCTTCCGGGGTTGGCGCCTTGCTGCAGATTCACGTAAGCCTGGCCAAGGGCAACCGCCAGCTCGTGCTCGCTTCCGTGCCGGAAAAGGTGCGCCTGGTGCTGGAAATCGCGCGACTCCAGAGCATTTTCCCCATGTATTCCTCGGTGGCCATCGCCGAGGAGCTTCTGCCCTAACAATTGCTCGGTGCTGTTCCCGCGCCGGCCTGTCCCCTCTTGAATCGCTCCCGGAAGCGGAGTAGGGTTTTCCAATTCCTTTGCGCCCGTTGCTCGACAGTGTCATTTCGGACAAAGCCTGGGAGGAAGCCGATGTTTCAGCGATTGAATTGGCCTCCGCTTGGAGCGCGACTTGCTGTGTGCTTCCTCCTCGCTGCTTCTGCCCTTAATGCCCAGCAAACACTCGCCCCTGTACAATCGGCGGTATCGGAAAAAGATGTGCCTTCTCAGGCCGCGCCTTCGCCGGATTCGATCACCATTCCGGACGGAACCCCGCTGACTCTCAAGTTTCCTAAGAAACTTTCCTCGGCTACGGCTCAGATCGGCGATACCGTTGAGTTGAGCACTCTGCAGCTCCGGATCGATGGGCTGACTGTTGTGCCTCGGGGCATTCCAATCGTTGGCAGAGTCGTGCAGGTGAGCCGCGCGCATCGCCCAATACGGCAAGGCCACCTGAGCGTAGCTGTCGAAAAGCTGGTCTTGCCAGGGGGTGAAGTCGTTGCCCTGCGTTCCTCGCCCGCCGCGAGCGCGAAGCCGGACGGCTTGGCAGCGCAGTCTCTGCGGCCCAATTTTACGTGGGGCAAGCTCGCGCGCCTCGCGCCGTTTGATCCCGTCGACGCATCGGTGGATCTACTTCTGGCACCCTTTATAAAAGGCGAAGAAATGATTATTCCTGCCGGAGCCACCGCAAGCGTCTACTTTAATGGTCCGGTGAACCTCGATCGAAGTGCTGTAATGAAACAACAGCCGCCCGGCTACGTCGGGCCGCCTCAGGTTTTTTTCACCGGCCTCCAACGGCACGACGTGGTCTGGTGCAACGCACGGATCGTGGGAGATCAGCCTCTTCTATTGCAGCTCGAGCTGAATCCGGCTCACTATCTGTTCACACTTAAGAGATCCAAAAAAGAAACCGTGGAGATTGATCTTGCTCAGGACCATCAGTACTGGATCGAGCGGAAGCCGGAAGGGCTCGTGCGAAGAGATCCCGAGCGCGATAAGGCCGAGTTCGATTCATTGCTCCGCGACCCGAACATTGTGGACCTGGATCTTGTTTCGCGGAGCTACTTGGACTCTTGCGTGCCGCCCGATCGAAGCCGGCGATAGGTCTATTCCGGATCCTCGCCCGTCTCTTCCGCTTTTCCCGCGCCCAGAAACACGGAGCCCAATCCCGCGCGCTCGGCCAGGGCATTGAATGCCGGGAGGTCTTTCTCCCTGAACTCCTTCCA
>DASPSB010000254.1:0-17504 GCA_035624135.1 Candidatus Acidiferrales bacterium
CAGAACGCAATGCTATGCTGTCATTTCTCACGGGGGAGCAGGTGGTCGAGCAGAGCAAATCGGCCGAGCAGGAACCGAAGCGGCGCCGAAGCACGCGCATCGTCCATGCCGTGCCACTGGCCGTGTCCGGCGAAGACGCGCTCGGGCAGCCCTTCAAAGAGCGCACCTCCACGCTCATCGTGAGCTGTCACGGCTGCCGCTATCAATCCAAGCACTACGTGCCCCGCAATGGCTGGGTCGAACTCGAAGTTCAGCATCCCGAGCCCGAGCATCCGCCCTGCCGCGTCCGCGCCCGCGTCTCATGGATCCAGCGGCCGCGCACCGTCCGCGAATTGTTCCAGGTGGGAGTCGAAATTGCCGTCCCGGGAAACGTATGGGGCGTGGCCTTTCCGCCCGACGATTGGTTCCCGTGGCCCGAACATGTCGCCGCAGCGGACACCGCCGCCGCACCCGCCCCAGCGCCTGTGCGGCCTGTCGCGCCCCCGCCCGTGGAAGATACTCTTCCCCTCGAAGCGGTTCCTCCGCCCCCCGCCTCCGAAAAAGTTCGCACCATGCCGCGGCCCGAGCCGCCTGCTCCCGCCGCACCTGAGCCTGCCGACTTGGCTGCACGCCAGGTGCAGAGGCTCATTGCGGAGGCCCGCCGCCAGATCCAGGAAGACGTAAAGAAAATCGTCGCCGCCGTCGTGACTACGGAGGGCAGCCAGATCACCGCCGCGATCACCACCGAACTGCGCGGCGCCGCCACCGAAGCCGTGAAGCAGGCGCTCATGAGTCACGGCCAGGTGCATGCCGAGCGGCTGGACGTGGCCCTTCGCGAAGCCCTCGCCCGCCTGGAAATCGTGCGCTACGAATCGGCTCGCGCCATGAAGGAGCAGGCCGATCTCGACACGAAAACGGCCGCGGAAGCTGCGGCGAACGCTCAGCAAGCCACCGAATCCGCCATGGTCCAGGCGCTCGCCCGCCTCGAATCGGCGCGAGAAGAAACGGCCCGCGCACTCTCCATGCAGAGCCGCGCGGAAGGCCAGCGCGTCATGGCTCAGGCAGCCTCGCGCATGGAAGACCTGCTGAGCCAGAACCTCAGCCAGATCGAGCAAGCCGGCCGCACAACCTCCCAGTACTTCGCGCAAGCGGCCCGCGAGGAGATGCAGCAGCACATTTCCGGCGCCCTTGAAAGCCTGCGCGCGGACATTGCCGGCACATCCGCTGAACTGCGGCGGCTCGCGGGTGAAGAACTGGAAACCGCCCGGAAGCGCCTCGAGGATATCCGCGAACAGATGGCCGCGGCGGGAAAAACCTCATCGGATCAGGCCCTCGCTGCGCTCGATGCGCGCGTCGAGGCCACGCGCGGGCTGCTCGGCGACCTCGCCCGCGAGGCCGGCGAGCTCGATACCGCTATCAGCCGCAAACTTGGCGCCGGACGCGGCGAATGGCAAGAGCACGTGGACCGCGAACTCGCCGCTGCGCGTGTGCGCTGGGAAGAACTCGTCGCCCAATCCCTGGCCGGCTCCACCGACTCACTGCGCGCGCGCCTGGCTGAGGCTGCTGCCTCTGCCATCGGCCCGGCGATCGAAAATCTGAAGCTGCAGATTGAGGGGCAAACGGCCGCCGCGCGGGAGGCGCTCGAATCCGTTCACGCGGAAGCCGGCCACGCCGTCAGCCGCATGCGCGAATCTGCTGCGCAAGCCGGCAGCGAGTCGCAACGGGCGATGGTCGAAGCCCAGCGGCTCTTCGGCGAGCTGGAGACGGCGCTTGAAGCTCGTGCGGCCGCCGCGCGCGCCAGTGTGGATTCGCTGCGCAATGCTCTCGAGGTTGCAGCCGCCGATGCCCGCGCAAATTTGGAAGCCCTCCGCCGCACTCTCGATGCCCATGCGGCCGATGTCCGGGCCGGAACCGAGTCGGCGCGTGCATCGCTCGAAAGCCGCGCCGCCGAACTCCACGCGGGAGTGGATGCGGCACGCGGCTCTCTTGAGACTAAGTCTCAAGAGCTGCACCAGAATCTTCACGAAGCTCGCGCTGCGCTCGAATCCCGCAATGCGGAAATGCGCGCCGGCCTCGATGGCCTACACGCCACGCTGGAGGCCGAAAGCCGCAGGCTGGAGGCGCTGCTCGCGAGCGTCCGTGAGGCGCAAGGACGCGTCGAGGCCACCATCGGCGAAATCGAAATGATGCGCGGCGCGGCCACGGAACGCATCCGGCGCGAACTCGACGAAGGCCTTCACGCCCGCACTCTGGAACTCACCGAGCATGCGGAAACGGCCTGGCGCCGGCTCGAGGCCAGGATCGCGCCCGCTCTCGAAGCCGCGAGCCGCGAGTCGCTGGGGAAATTCCGCGAGGCGCTCGAAGGCGCGGTTCGCCAGCGGCTCGAGCCCGAACTGGAACGCGTAAAGGAAACGGCCGGCCGGCTCGAAGCCGGCGAACAGCATGCCGAGCAGGTCCTGGTTGGTTTCCGCGAGCAGCTGCAGGAGGTCACTGAGGCCGCCGTGCGCGACACGAGCGCGCTCCTCCAGGAGCGCGTGGCGCGCATCGAACGCGAGTTCCATGAGTCTGGCCGCGCAGCTACCGCCGCCATGATGGCCCAGATTGAAGAGAAGGCCGACGACGCTACCCATAAAACCTTCGAGGCCTTTTACAAGGCCTCCGAGTGGTATCAGAAGAAAACCAACACCGCGTTGCAGTCGGCCATGGACCGCTCGCTCGAGCACTCGCTCGCCGCCCTGCGGGAAAAAGCCGGCGAGATGTCCAGCCTGTTCGCCAGCGAACTGGATCATTTCAGCCGCAGCTACGCCGAGCATACCCGCGCGCTGCTGGAAGAGGCGGCGACCTCGGTGAAAAAGTCCGCCCAGAGCGAAATCGAGGTTGCGACCGAAGCGGCGCGCACTCACGTTGCGGAAGAAACGCGGCGCCTCGCGGAACAGCAGGTGGATCGTGCCCGCCGCGCCACCGACTTCGTCGCCGGCGAGGTGATCGCTCGCGTTTCCGAGCATGCCCAGGACGCGGAATCCTCAGCGGGCGGAGCGGCTGCCCGCGCCATCGAACAACTCGAGGAGCGTGCCGCGCGCACGCGCGACGAAATGGAGCGGCTCCATTCCAAGTCAACGGCGGCGTTCGCCGATCACCTGGCCCACGAAGTCAAGGACAGCCTGGCTCGTGCGCAGGTCGAGCTCGACCGTTCGCTCGAGCCCGTCCTCGAACTCTGGCGCGGCGAGCGCGCCAAACTGCACGAAGAATGGAAGGCCAGTCTCAGCGAGCTGGGCAGCAAATCGCTCGACGAGCACCGCGAACACCTGAGCAACGTCGCCAACTCGCTGATGGTCACCACGGTCGCTTCTCTTTCCGAACATTCGCAAACCATCCTGGATCAACTGGCGCGGGATGCGGAGCAGCGCGTACGGCAGAACTGCGCGCAGGTGTTCAGCGGGCTCGGCGAAGTCTTGCAGCAGCGGCTGGCCTCGCTGGCCTCGGACATCGCACCTCCCAAGAAAGAAGGTGGCGACTAACCCGCCATTCAGCAGACAGTCTCACCGCCCGGAGCAGGGCTTTCAGAGGCAGAAATGCACAGATTTAGATTTCGGGAAGTCTCGGACTCATTCAGCGGCTGCGCTGGCTGCCGACTGCATCCGCAGCACGACCGGCTCGAGATCGGCAATCAATCTTTCCGCATTCTTGTAACGCTCGTGACGGTCCTTCTTCAGCGCGCGGCGCACAATCTCGTCGATTTCCAGGTGCAGGTCGGGACGCAACTCGCGAAGAGGCTTCGGCTCCTGGCTCATGATGGAAAACATCCACTCGGTCATCTTCTCGCCGTGGAACGGCCGGGTATAGGTCAGGACTTCGTACATCGTGCAGCCCAGTGCCCAGATGTCCGCCTTTCCGTCCACGTGGTCGCCGCACATGATCTCGGGCGCAAGGTAGTCAATGGTGCCCACCAGATTGCCGTAGGGACGCGAGGTGGCCTGGGGCAGCCGCGCAAATGCGAAGTTGGTGAGCTTTGCGGTGCCTGTCTTGGTGACGAAGATCGTGCCCGGACGAACGTCGCGATGGAGTATGCCCTTCTGATGAGCGAAGGCGAGCCCGCGCGAGACTTGCAGAATGTAATCGAGGAATGTGGCGGCCGACTTGGTGCTCTGCGTCCCCTCGCTCTTCTCGCGCTCCATAATCTGCTCGAGCGTCGAGCCTTCCAGCAGCTCGCTGGTGATAAAGGGACTGCCGCGGTCCACGCCCAGATCGTAGATGGCGATGATGTTGGGATGCTGCAGGGCGCCTGCCGCGCGCGCCTCGCGGTAGAAGCGCGCCAGCAGAATGGGGCTGTCGGGAGAATCCTCGCTGGGGATCGTCAGCACAACCGTGCGGCCCGTGGCCGGGTCGTTCGCGCGGTAATCCACGGTCATGGGCCCGCGGCCCAACTCATCGAGGATTTCGAATCTGCCGACCTTCCTGGAAATTGTCTGCCACCCCGCCAGCCTCGCCCAGCATACTACGCCGACTCGGGTCCGATGCAATCCAATCCACTGACGGGCACTCCAAAGGCGGGGTCGGCCGCCCATCCTCCCGTGTTCACCGCGGCGCCCTGCCGGGTGTACCCTTCTTCCGCGAGGGAAATCCTATGAAACAAAATCGACGAACTTTCTTGAAAGGAACGAGCGCGGCGTGCGCCATCGTGGCGACCGGCGCGTGGAACGCAGCCGGCGTGACATCGGCCCTCCCCGGCCAGCCGCGTGACCTGGGGATGGCGAAAGGGCTGACTCTACTGACCCTGCGCCGGGCGGGTGAAAACCGCCTGGGCGTGAGAGTCGCCGCGGGCATCATGGATGTCGGCGAGGCAGCGAAGATTCTGCGCATGCATGCGCCAGCCACGATGGACGATCTGCTCCAAAACCAGGACGGGCCCAGCCTGAACGCTCTGGTGGACGCCGCCGCGAAATCGGGCGCGGCAAAAAAGGCGATCCTCGCGGAAGACAAAATCGAGTACGGACCACTGGTCACGCGTCCGGAGAAAATCGTCTGCGTGGGTCTGAACTATCGCCGTCACGCCGCGGAAATCGGAGCGCCCATTCCCAAGCAGCCCGTGCTGTTCAACAAGTACAACACGGCTCTCAACCACCACAACGGCCAGATCCAACTGCCCGTCGATGCCGCCAGGAAATTCGATTACGAAGTGGAACTTGTGATGCTGATGGGAAAGGAGGCGCACAACGTCAGCGAGGCGGACGCGCTCTCCTACGTCGCGGGCTACGCCACCGGCAACGACTTTACCGCGCGCGACCTGCAACTTGAAACCGGCGGCCAGTGGATGGTCGGAAAAACGCCGGACCAGTTCGCCCCGCTCGGGCCCTACATGGTTACCGCGGACCAGATCGATCCCGACCGCCTGAACCTTGAGTGTCGCGTGAATGGCGAAACGCGGCAGTCTTCGAATACTTCGGACATGATCTTCAACACCCGTCAGATCATTCATTACATATCGCGGGTGATTACGCTGAAGCCGGGAGACATTATTTTCACGGGAACGCCACAGGGCGTGATCCAAGGGAAACCGAAGGACCAGCAGGTGTGGCTGAAGGCCGGCGACAAGATTGCTTGCAGCCTCGAGAAACTGGGCGAGCTGAAGTTCGAGCTCGTTTAGCGTCACCCGGTCCCCTTCGGGCGCCGAACCGGGAGAGCCGATATAATTGTTCAATGTCGAACCGCGCCTATCTAAAGGTCTGGTGCCGCGAAGTAACTCCGGGGTCGCTCCTGCCGCTGCTGCGCGGCTTTCTCCAGACGCTTCCCCTGTCGCGCACTCGCCCGGGCTTCACCCAAATGGTGCTCCGGGCCATAGATACTGCCGAGGCCCCGGTGCTCGAGCGCGATTTGCGCTCGTCTCCAGCATCGCCCGCGGAGATCACAGACTCTCTCGGAGAATCCTTCCAGATGGACTCCGCGGTAGAGCTCGAAGCCTGGTGGGATTTGTGGCTCCTCGATCCGGCGTCGGGCGAGTGGGCGGAACAGCCACTGCGCCTGGAGATCATCTGCTACGCGCCTGAGTTCGAAGATGAAATCTGGCGCGACTCCGGCCATTTCAACGTAGACCTTGGCTTCGAACATCTGTTCACGGGACATGCCGGCCTGCTGGGCAATGGCAGCTCTTCGCCTGCCGCTCCGCAGCATCCCGCCGAGGAGGAGTTCCTCCGCCGCATGTCGCAGCCCGAGACGTTGCGCGAGTACGCGGAGCGCACCCGCGAAAATATCCGGCGGCTGCAGGGCTGGGTCCAGCGTATCGCGCAGGCGCTTCCGCTCGAGCGATTTGCGCTGAGCTCCGAGGGGGAAGAGGACTTTGAGGCGCGCCTCGATGCCATCGAAACGGCGGACTAAGTCGGTCGCTGCCGCCCTGCTGTCACTGGCTGCATTCTGGATGGCATGCGCCGATACGGCAACCAACCCGCAGCAGTTGCCAGTGGCCGCGGGCTCGCTGCCCGACGACGTACAGGGGGCGGCGATGGCTCCTTTCGGTGCGGCGGGGGAAGCAATTGCCTTCGGAGATTTTGCCGCCATCGGGGGGCGCCAGGTTCTGGTGGTGCACCGGCTGGGTTCTGCTCGCCAGCCCGCGCAGAACGCTCCTTCCGCGCCGCAGAAAACGGAAACCACGGTAGACGTGATTCGCGTCTCAATTTTGTCCCGGGAAGGCAACAACTGGAAGGAAGCGTTTCGCGCCGACGGGCATCTGAAGAATAGGCGCGGCTATCTGGACGAGAGCCCCGTGACGGTGTCAGCTTGGCGCATGGGTTACGAAAAGACCGCCGACAGCGGCTTCCGGCTGGAATTCACGGCTCTCGATCTGCCGCCCGGCTCAAAACCAGTGAGCGTTCGCGTGGGCTGGAATCCGAACCTGAAGGAGTATGATGCCTTGGACGCCGCGGGCACGCGATTTCTGCAACCCCAGTCCTCTCCTGGCGGGCCTATGAAGGTGGTGAAATGAGCGCGGTCGCAGCGCCGGCGGCGGCAACCTTCCCCAGGGCAGTCCGGAAGCCCTCTCCGCTTCAAAACCTGCGCACCCTCCTGCCCTACGTTTGGCGCTACCGGAGGGGAAGCGCGCTCGGTGTCGCCACGCTTTTGGCCGGCGGCCTGGTGGGCGCGATGCTGCCGCTGGTGATGGGTACGATCGTGGACTCCATCTCCGGCGCTCACGCGCTCATTGAGCGGATGAGCGCGCTGCCGGGCCCGCTCGAGCGGTTTTTGCTCTCCTTTTACCGTCCGCTGAGCGGAGAGACGCTCGTCTTTTTCAGTCTCACGCTGCTCGGTATTGTGCTGGTGAAGGGCATCTTCTCGTTTCTCACGCGCAACATCCTGATCGGCGTCTCCCGCGACATCGAATACGACCTGCGCAACGAATTGCTCGATCACCTGCTGAAAATGGAGCCGGCCTTTTACGTTCGCAACCGCACTGGCGAGCTGATGAGCCGCTGCACGAACGACCTGAACGCCGTGCGCATGGTGCTTGGCCCCGGCATCATGTACAGCCTCAACACCATCGTGATCATGGTCATGGCCATCAGCATCATGGTCCGCATCTCGCCGCGGCTCACGCTGTATGTTTTTCTGCCGGTTCCGCTGGTTGCGGTCGCCGTGCGCTACTTCGGAAAAATCATCCACGACCGTTACGAGAAGATTCAGGCCCTTCTCGCCGCGCTCTCCGCCCGGGTGCAGGAAAACCTCACCGGCATGCGCGTGGTGCGCGCCTTCTGCCAGGAGGAGCACGAAGCTCGCGCCTTCGGGCGCCAGAACAAGGACTACGTGGACAGCAATATGGAATTGATCGCGGCCTGGAGCATGTTTTTCCCCGCGCTCGAGTTCCTGATCGGCATCGTTTTCCTGATCGTGTTGTGGCAGGGCAGCCGTCTGATTCTTATGGCCAACTTCTCCATCGGCGCGCTGATTGCCTTTTACGGGTACATCGCGCAGCTCGTATGGCCCATGGTGGCGCTCGGCTGGGTCACCAACATTTTCCAGCGCGGCGCGGCTTCCATGGGCCGCCTGCGCCATATCCTCACGGCCGAGCCCGAGATTGACGATCGCGCCGCAGCCGTTCCCGCCACGCTAGATATCCGCGGCGAAATCGAATTCCGCCACCTGACCTTTGGTCATCTTGGCGCCGACGGCAATTCCGGCGCGCGGCCGGTGCTGGACGACATCAGCCTGAAGATTCCCGCTGGTTCCACGGTGGCGATCGTCGGCCCCACGGGCAGCGGAAAATCGACGATGGCGACTCTGGTGGCGCGGCTTTGGGACGCGCCGCCGGGCTCTGTGCTCATCGACGGCCGGCCGATCGCCGAATGGCCGCTCGCCACCCTGCGCCGCGCCATCGGCTACGTCCCGCAGGATACGTTTTTGTTCAGCGAAACGCTGCGCGAAAATATAGCCTTCGGGGCGGAGTCCGCCTCCAACCTGGACATCGACCGGGCCGCGCACATCGCCAGCATCCGCGAGGAAATTCTGGATTTCCCGAAACAATACGAGACCCTGGTCGGCGAGCGCGGTCTGACGCTTTCCGGTGGGCAGAAGCAACGCACGGCGCTGGCCCGCGCGCTGGTGCGCAATCCCAAAATCCTGATTCTCGACGATGCGCTCGCCAACGTGGACACGGAAACCGAGGAGCGCATTCTGCGCGGTCTGGCCGAGGTGATGCGTCACCGCACCACGCTGTTGATTTCGCACCGCTGCTCGACCGTCCGGCATGCCGACCAGATCGTGGTGCTTCGTGAAGGCCGCATCGTGGAAAGCGGAACGCATGAGGACCTGATCGGCCGCGGTGGTTATTACGCAGATCTATATCAGAAACAGTTGCTGGAGGAAGAGCTGGCCCGGGTGTAAGCGGGCGAAGACGGGCGCATTTCGAAATGAGCGGACACCAGGAAGAAGAGGCACTCGGAAAACTGTACGACGCGCGCCTGACGCGCCGGCTGCTGGGGTATCTGCGCCCGTACCGGGGGCGCGTGATCCTGGCCGTGGCGCTCTCGCTCGTCAGCAGCGGGCTGACGATCGTGGGACCGCTGCTGCTGAAGCTGACGGTGGACCGCTACCTGGTGCCCGCGCTGGACAGGCATATGGCGGCCGACGTGGCCATGCGCGGGGTCGGGTTTATCGTGCTGCTTTTTCTGGCCGCCCTGTGCACCCGCTTTACTCTCGATTTCATTCAAACGCGAATGATGCAACGGGTCGGCCAGCTCGCCATGTACGACCTGCGGCGCGAGCTCTTTGACCGCCTGCAGCGGCTCCCGCTTGCGTTTTTTGACCGCAATCCTTTGGGCCGGCTGGTCACCCGCGTTACTACCGACGTGGACACACTGAACGATCTGTTTGCTTCGGGCGTCGTGGCCATGCTCGGCAACTGCTTCATTCTGGTGGCGATTGTCACCGCCATGCTGAAACTCGACTGGCGGCTCGCGCTGGCCGCTTTCAGCGTGATCCCGCTCATCGTCCTGGTCACTCTGCTCTTCCGCAACAGTGTCCGCGAGGCCAACCGGCGCATCCGCGTGGCCATCGCGCGGATTAACGCGTTTCTGCAGGAACATATTTCGGGAATGACCGTGGTCCAGCTTTTCAACCGCGAGAATAAGGCCAAGAAGCAGTTCGCCGGAGCCAACGCGGCGCACATGGACGCCTACAAGGACGCCATCCTGGCGTTCGCGCTGTTTTATCCCGCGGTCGAGTTCCTGGGCGTGCTGGCGATCGCCATCGTGCTCTGGTACGGAGGCATGCGCGTTCTTTCCGGCTCGCTGACCATCGGAACCATCGTGGCGTTTATCCAGTACGCGCAGCAGTTTTTCCGCCCGATTCAGGACCTCAGCGAAAAATTCAACATCCTGCAAACCGCGATGGCCAGTTCCGAGCGCATTTTCCGCCTGCTGGACGAGCCCATTACCGTCCAGTCGCCGGAAAAACCGGTGCCGCTCGGCGTACCGCGGGGGGAAATCGAATTCAGCCATGTGTGGTACGCCTACACGGGCGGGGCGCAGCCCGCCGATGAAGATTGGGTGCTGCGCGACGTCTCGTTCCGCGTGCGTCCTGGCCAGACAGTGGCCATCGTAGGCCACACCGGCGCCGGAAAGACAACGCTCATCTCGCTGCTGCTGCGCTTCTATGACGTGCAGCGGGGCCAGATTCTGCTCGATGGCCGCGATATCCGCGAGTATAGCCTGCACGACCTTCGCTGCCATTTCGGAATCGTGCTGCAGGACCCTGTTCTGTTCTCCGGCACGCTCGAGTCAAACGTGCGCATGGGCACGGAGGGAATCGATCGTCCCGCGGTCGAACGCGCGATCGACGAGGTCGGCCTGGGCAGCTTCGTGCGCTCGCTTCCCGACGGCGTGACGACGACGGTCGGCGAGCGGGGGTCCACATTTTCCGTCGGCCAACGCCAGCTGGTGAGTTTTGCCCGCGCGCTCGCGCACAATCCCCGCTTTCTGATTCTGGATGAGGCCACTTCGAGTGTGGACACGAAAACAGAACTAGCGATCCGGGCGGCGCTCGATCGGCTGCTCGCCGGCCGCACCGCGATCGTCATCGCGCATCGGCTGAGCACGATCCAGCATGCCGGCCAGATTCTGGTCTTCCATAAAGGACGCTTGCGCGAGCAGGGCACGCACCAGGAATTGCTCGCCCGCCGCGGCATCTATCACCGGCTCTACCAGCTTCAGTACAAGGACCAGGAAATTCGAATCCATGCCACGGCCGGCGACGCCGCGAGCGCACCGGTTCCCGCAAATGACTGACGGGTCTTTGGCTCAATTGTCTAGTAGCCTCGCTCCATGAAGTTCCCTCCGCTTCTCATCTCGACGGGCGAGGCCTCGGGCGACCTGCATGCCGGCCGTCTCGCCGCGGCGCTGCGTGAACGCGGCGCGACAGACCTGTTTGGCCTGGGCGGCGAACAGATGCGCGCGGCAGGCGTCGATCTGATCGCAGAGTCGCACGAAGTCAGCGTTCTGGGAATTACGGAAATACTGCATCGCCTTCCTGAGTTGCGCCGCGTCTTCCGCCGCCTGCTGGACGCGGTGGATGCGCGCAAACCCCCGCTCGCCATCCTGGTGGACTTTCCCGGCTTTCATTTGCGCCTGGCGCGCCACCTGCGCCGCCGCGGCGTCCGCAATGTGTACTTCATCGCTCCTCAGTTTTGGGCCTGGCGGCCATGGCGTGTGCGCGTGGTGCGGCGCCGGTTCGAACGCGTCCTGTGCATTTTCCCTTTCGAGACGGAGTTCTACCGCGAGAATGGGGTCAATGCCGAATTCATTGGCCATCCGCTGGTGGGCCGGGTAAAACCTTCCTTCTCGAGCGCGGAGTTTCGCTCGCGACTGAGATTGGATATCGGCCGGCCCGTGGTCGCCCTGCTCCCCGGTAGCAGGCCCGGGGAAATCGCGCACAACTTCCCACCCCTGCTCGAGGCCTGCCGGGAACTAGCCGCCACACACAACCCGCAATTCCTGCTCGCCGCTGCGCCAGGAGTGACTGACGAGGTTCTCGCGCCCGCGGTTCGTGCGGGGCTCGGAATAGAGGTGACGAGCGGCGCCACCTACGATGTGCTGTCTGCCGCCGACGTGGCCATCGTGTCGAGCGGTACCGCGACCGTTGAAGCTGCCCTGTGTGGCGCGCCCACCGTAGTCGTCTATCGCGTCTCCCCGATGACAGCGGCGATCGCCCGGCCGTTGATCCGCGCCCCCTACTTCGCCATGGTCAATCTCATTGCCGGCCGCCCCGTGGTGCCCGAACTGATTCAGGACGATTTCACGGGGCCTCGCCTCGCGCGCGAACTGGGCCGCCTGCTCGACTCACCAACCGACCGCGAGAACATGAAACGCGAACTATCCGCTGTGGAAAGCCGCCTGCACGGTCCACGCGGCGATGCCATTTCCCGCACGGCCGATGTGGTTTGCGAGATGCTCTCCGGCAAAGCAACGCCGCAGCCGGATTCGCCGTCCAAGATGGGAGTAAACTAGAGCACATGCACATAGCCCCTCCGCGCGCCGGGCGCACAATCGCTGCGGCGATCCTGATCGCTTTGGGGATCGGTGCTTCGGCCAGCGCGCAGGCCCCGCCTCGATCGTCATTCCGGGTGCTCGACTACAACGTAACTGCCGCAATTCTTTTCAAACAGCATGCCATTTCTTCGGAAGCGGTGATCAAGTTCGAAGCCAAGGAGCCCTCTGCACT
Source organism: Candidatus Acidiferrales bacterium (assembly GCA_035624135.1). GTDB lineage: Bacteria > Acidobacteriota > Terriglobia > Acidiferrales > UBA7541 > JOPF136. Next base: position 12,181 of record DASPSB010000254.1, read on the forward strand.
GCTGACCCTCGAGCTGCACCAGGATCTGGGAGTCCAAAGCGTGAGATTGGCCGATGGACGTCCGGTGCGCTTCGACCGCGACCCCAAGTTTCCTCTGCGGCTGATGGTTGCCCTTCCCCAAACGGTCATGCCCGGCCAGCCGTTCTCTCTCACCATCGATTATTACGGGCCGCTGATTAACGACGAGATGAGCCCCGTACGTGGCGTTCGCCTGGCCTACGTGGGCGACGACACCGCCATCCTTCTTCGCGGCGGCCGCTGGTTTCCGCTCGCGGAGTATCCCAGCGGGGCGTACACCGCTACGTTCAACATCATCACCTCGGAAGACATCATGGTGGTGGGAACCGGAGTGGCTGATCCGCCGCAGAAGCGCACCATCCAGTTTGCGGAGCCCGCGCCCACAAAACCGGGCGAGACCAAACCGAAGACCGATGATTCAGCGAACAAAGGCATCATCGGCCTGCTCTATACCTTTCATGTAAACCAGCCCGAGCCTGCCGGCTCGTTTCTCGCCGGTCCCTGGAAAACGCAAAACGGACAAGCAGGCGGCATGGACGTTACCCTGTTCGGCCCCCCTGCAGCCCTGGCGAATCCCAGGCTGGCCGAGGAATCTGCCCAGTCGCTTTCGAACGCGATGGCGTTCTGTGCCTCCGAATTCGGCCCGCTCGAACGCAACCATTTCGTGATTGGCCAGCTTCCCTCCGGCAATATTTCCGGCTACTCGGCGCCCGGCTTCCTCGCGTTGGGCCCGCGGGATTGGGATCCGCACACAAATTCGCGCATGCTGGCACAGCTCGCAGCAAAGCAATGGTTCGGCAACCGGGTCATGGCCGCCACTCCGGACGACGTCTGGCTGACCGACGGCCTATCGCGTTACGCCGAGGCGCTCTATGTGGAGAGCACGTCCGGCCGCGAAGCCCTCGATCTGGCGCTGGAAGAGTTCGCGGTGGGCGCGCTGATGTTCGAACAGACGGCCCCAATCGCTCACGCCTCGGAATTGAATCCGTTCACGCCGGAATACCGCTCCATCGTGCAGAACAAAGGAGCGGTTGTCTTCCACATGCTCCAGGCCGTGCTGGGCGATCAGACGTTTTCCGATTTGCTGCGCACGTTCTACCAGCAATACGCGGGAAAGCCGGCGACGCTCGATGATTTTGCGAACCTGGCCGGCGAGATCTCCTACAAGAGCGCCGTGGCCCAGAAAAAAGACCCGCCCAACATGCAGGCGTTCTTCGCCCAGTGGCTGAATTCCACCGGCGTTCCGGAATTCAAGCTGAACTACGTGGTTATTCGCCTGCGCAAGGGCTTCGCTGTGCGCGGCACCATCTCCCAGTCGCTGGAAACCTTCAACATGCCCGTGCAAATGAAAGTTGCCACGGAAGGCAATCCCGAGCTGAAAACCATTCAGGTAACCGGTACGCGAACGGATTTCAACGTGGAGACATTCGGCCGGCCGAAGCCCATGGGCATCACCGTGGACCCGAACAACGAGCTGCTGAAGTCCAGCCCCAAGCTTCGGCTGCGCGCTCTGATCGCCCGGGGCGAGGAAGACGCCCAGCGCGGCGACCTGTTCCACGCGATCCAGCAATACCAGAAGGCCATCGACCTGCAGCGCAACAGCTCGCTCGCCCACTTCCGGCTCGGCGAAGCCGCCTTCTACCAGAAAAATTACCAGGCGGCGGCCACTTCGTTCCGCGAGGCACTGGACGGCGACCTGGATCCCAAATGGACCGAGGTGTGGAGCGACATTTACCTGGGGAAGATTTACGACCTTTCGGGCCTGCGGGATCGCGCCATGAACGCCTACGCCAAGGCCCGCGAGACGCGCGACAACACCGGCGGCGCTCAGGACGAGGCCGCCAAATACACGGCGCAGCCTTTCAAACTTCAGCCTGCGGGCGACGCCGGCAAACGCAATCCGTGAGTTGAAGTGCAGCGAAACGGGAAGGAACCGCAGGCCTGCGCCCGCTTCAGCGGGCAGGCCCCGCGCTAGAGTTCCTGCAAACCTGTCAGCACGGGAGCGTCCAAACCTTTGTGCTGGATGAACACCTGGAATGTCTCACCCATCCCCTCCGGATAGATGAGAGTTTTCAATTTCAGCCGGGCACGCAGCCGCTCGGTTTCCGTTTGTCCGTCATCATAGATATCCGCAAATTCATTTGCGCGGCCTAACGCGAGCAGAAACCGCGTCTGGCTGGCCAGCCCCGTGCGTTCCAGGCCGGCGTCGCGCCCCCACAAGTCGAGCGCGGTGAAACTCACGTGCGCCGTCAAGTCCTGCAATCCCGGCGCGGCGTAGAATTCTTCGGAGACGCGATGGTCGCGGTATGCCAGGAGCGTTCCGCGCATGTGCCGCGCGCTGTAAAGCTCCGGGGCTTCATGCCCGTAATCAATCGTCAGGACGAATCCGCGCCCGAGGCGCCGTCCCGCTTCCCGGATCCAGCCACAGGCATCAAGGGCAGCCTCCGCTTGCTGGCCCTCCGCGAAGGCAGCCCCCTGCCGCGTGAAAAACTCCGCCACGCGGGGGGAGTGCGGCGCCGCCATCACCTCCGCAAACCACCCATCGCGCTCGCTGACCAGAATTTCGTGCACTCCCCGGCGGGTTCCGGCAACGCGATCGACCGGCAGGGCGTCGAACAGCTCGTTGGAGAAAATGCAGCCGGCCGGAATCTGCTCCGGAAGGGCTGGTTGGGATACCGCGCGTCCCGCGGCGAGGTGCCCTCCCATCGACTGCGCTTGTGCGGCCAGCCGCGCTGCGCTCGGCTCGACGGCCACGTAGCGCAGCGCGCCAAAAAACTCCGGCAACGCGCGCTCCGCAAAATCGAGAATGTGTCCGGCCAGGCGTCCCGTGCCCGCGCCTCCTTCCACGGCGAAAAATTCGCCGGGCCGTCCCAGCCGCTCCCACATCTCCGCCAGTTGCCGCGCCACCAGCCGCCCGAAAACGGGATGAACGTCGGGACTGGTGTAATAGTTAGCGAACCGGCGCGACTCGGCGCGCGCATAGTAGCCGTGCTCCGGGTGATAGAGGCACGCGCGCATATAGTCTGAGAAGGGGATCGGCCCCTCGGCGCGGACACGTTCCAGAAGGAGAGCCGCGAGCGGCGTGCGCTCGATGACGGCGGGTTGCGAAAATCCGGCGGCCACGCGCCCGCCTCAGTCCCGGCACTGGGGATTGCGCGTGAACATCTCCACGACGTAGTCGTGCAGGCAGTCGTAGAGCTGGCGTTGAAAGGTCCAGGGAAACTGCGCCTGCTCGATATCGCGCGCCTGAAGGGAGTACACGTAGGTGTGCACGGCAGGTTCCGTCGCGCGGAAGGCAATCACTACTTCCACGGCCTCGCCGACATGGCGGGCATCGAACGCGAACAGCGGATGCTCGTAGCGCGCCAGCTCCGTCCGCACCTTATCGAGGTTATTGCTCACAACCCCTCGCCTTTCGCCACGAGTTCCTTCCAGACGGTCTGGAACGCGTCCAGCGCCGCCGCGTCAAACAGCACAAAGTGAACCGTAGTGACAGGCGTCTTGCTCTTCAGATGCGCCACCACTTCCCGCAGCATGATTTCTGCGCACTCGCGCAGAGGAAATCCGGCGATTCCCGTGCCCACCGCGGGAAAGGCCACGGATTTGAGCCCGTTGTCGCGCGCCAGCCGCAGCGACCAGCCCGTGGAGCTGCGCAACGTTTCCGCCGTCGTCTGCCCCCCGAGCTGCATGCTCGCGGCATGGATCACGTGACGCGCCTCCAGGTTTCCTCCGCCGGTGATCGCGGCAGAGCCGATGGGAATGCTTCCGATTTCGTCGCACTCCCGCTGGATCGACGGCCCGCCTTTCCGCCGGATTGCTCCGGCTACCCCGGCGCCGAGCTGCAAATCGTTGTTCGCGGCATTGACGATGGCGTCCACGTCCATATCCGTGAGATCGCCCTTCGTGAACCGGATTTCCTTCTTCTCGCCCATGCTCCAATCCTAGCCCAATTCCCTTTCCGTCCCTTCGTACGATTCCGCCTGCGGCTCGCGCACAACCACAACCTCTTTGCCCAGACGCCGCCCCATCGCGCGGCATGCCTCGACCGTTCCCTCAGAGGTCTCCCGGCCGCGCACAACTTCCAGAAGGCCGCTCGCCGATGCGCCTTCGCAAAAATGGAGGGCCACACATTGCTCGGCGCGCGTAGTGACAGCCGCAATTTCCGAAATGGAAAGCGATGCGGCGTTCGTAGCCAGGATAGCCCCAGGCCGCGCGAATTTCTCGAGAATGCAGAATACGTCGATCTTTATTTCCATTTCTTCGGGGAGCGTTTCCAGGACCAAATCGGCCTCGCGGCAGGCCGCAGCGACCGAAGGAGCTGTGGAGAGGCGCGCCACGGCTTGCTCCTTCGCTTTGGCGCCGCCGCTTTGGGCAGCGACCTCGTCCAGCCAACGCTGAATCTCAGCCTCGGCAGCGGCCAGGCGCTCCGGAAGAACGTCCTCGAGAATCGTGCGGTAGCCCGCAGCCAGCGTGGCGCGGGCAATGGCCCGTCCCATTGTTCCCGCCCCAATCACGGCGATGGTCCGAATTTCCATGTTTCGATTCGTGAATCGCCCGCACCGGCCGGCCCGCCGCGCTACTCCGGAAACAGCCTGGCCGCGTTCTCGTGCAGAATCTTGCGTTTCGCGGCCTCCGCGATCGGCAATGCGAGGAACGCCTCCAGTCCCGCGCGCAAATCGTTCATCCCGAAGCCGGGCCAGTCGGTGCCGAACAGCACTTTGTCCGCGATTTCCTCGATGCGCGGGAAATATTCGAGCAGCCGCCGCGCGGGAATGCTGGAAATATCGATGTAGAAATTCGGGTGCCGCCGCACCAGGAAAAACGCTTCGTTCATCCACAGCGGCCGGCCGCCGTGCGCCAGGATGACCACCAGGTCGGGGAAATCCACGCCCACGTCGTCTGCCAGCAGCGGCTGCGCATAGAGATTGCGCGCGTTGCGGAAAACGGAAGTGCCCGTGTGGATCATCACCGGCATGTGGTGCGCCGTGGCTCGCTGGTACACGGCGCGCAGCGAGGGCAGTTCCGAGCGGTACGCGTTGGGCGCGAACCATTGATGCGACGGGTGAATTTTGAGCCCGCGAATTCCCAGCGCCGCCAAACGGTCCGTTTCCGCCGCTGTGTCCGCCGTGTAGCGCGGGTGCACTGAGCCGAAGGCAATCAACCGCCGCGGGTCGGCCGATGCATACTGCGCCACCCAATCGTTCACCTCGGCGGTGAATCCCGTCACTTCCGGACTCACATAATTGATCAGGCCGGCGCGATCCACTCCCGCCGCGTCCAGATACTTCAGGAATGCAGCGGGCTTT
>DASPSB010000258.1:0-2211 GCA_035624135.1 Candidatus Acidiferrales bacterium
CGCGACTCTTCCGGCACAAACTCGTGCGGGTCACGTTCGGCCTCCGTCGAGATGATGTAAGCGGCGGCGAGAGACATGGCGCTGCGATGCGCGGCCTCGTGGGCACAGAAGACGATGCCGCAGTCGTAAGGAACGTTGAGCCATTTGTGCGCGTCGGTGGATATGGAATCCGCTTGCTCGATCCCGCGAAGGGGTGCGGCGAGATGTGGTGAAGCCGCAGCCCACAAGCCGAATGCGCCGTCCACATGAAGCCAGGCGCCGGATTGTTTCGCCAATTGGACGATTTCAACGAGGGGATCGATGGCACCCGTGTTTACGTTTCCCGCCTGCGCACAGACGATGGCAGGTCCGCGGAGGCCGCGCAGCGTTGCAGAAAGATCGGCGGCGCGCATCCGGCCCTGACCGTCGGTGGGGATCCGGCGCACGCGGTTGCCGCCCAAGCCCAGCAAGCGAAGCGCCGTCGAAATGGTGTAATGCGCTTCCTCGCCCACCAGCACCTCAATGGGTGGCGCGCCGAACAGGCCTTTGTCCTCCACGTCCCACCCGGCGCTTGCCAGGACGCGGTGCCGGGCAGCAGCCAGTCCGGTGAATGTTGCCATGTGACAGCCGGTGACGAAACCAAAACTCATCGAAGGCGGAAGCCCGGCGAGCTCCCGCAGCCAGGAGCCAGTGATTTGCTCGATTACGGAAAGCAGCGGGGAGTGAACATACACCCCGGAGTTCTGATCCCATGCAGAAACGAGCCAATCCGCCGCCACAGCGGCGGGCACGGAGCCGCCGATCACAAAGCCGAAGTATCGCGGGCCAGCCGAAGCCACCGTGCCGCGCATGCCGGCTCCGGCAAGCAGCTCCGTCACTGCCTCTGGTGAGGTTCCCTCCAGAGGAAGCGGACCGCCCAGCATTTGGCGCAAGCTGTCGGCGGAGACGGTGGCACGCACCGGCCGCGTTCTGAGACCCGCAAACCAGGCCGAGGCGTGCTGCTGGACGCTTGCAAGCAGACTCGAAATGTTTTCGCCCATTTCACTTTCCTCCCGCTGGAGCGAAACTGTGCCCTTGGTTGGCCGTTGCAAGACGATTCCCCCACAGAACGACTAGACTCCGTACCGCTGCGAATGTCGAGAACCAATTTGGAAAAGAAAAAAGTGCGAATACGATTGCCGACAACCAGATTGGATGCGTTACGGGTATCGAGATGGCCGCGATCAGCGTGCCCCGCATGCAATCGGTGTAGAATTCTCGTTGGTCATGGCTGCCAGTCCTTCCATCCCTCCAGCCGCGCAATCGGGAGAATCTTCGCTGGTGGAAACCGCGGCGCCGCGCGTGACGCTGCGGAGCTGGTTTGCACAGCCGTATGACTCTGCCATCGCGGCTGCGCGCACCTGCTACGCACCCCGGCTGATTTCGCCGGCTGACATCACCGAAAAGCAGAGGCTGACCATCGGCGCGGCAACGTTCTACGCTGGGCACCATACCGTCTTCCAGCACGCGCATTTTGAATTCGGGCTCGAGAATGTGAGCCGGCAGTTTGTGTGGTCGTTCCTGCACGCGCATCCCTTCTACAACTCAGAGCAGCAATCGCAGCGCTACGTGCGCATGGACCGGGCACGCGCATTTGTTCCCGCAGAGTCGCCGTCCCGAGGCTTCGGGAGCGCCGAGCGGGCCATTTATGAGGCGGCGATTGCGCGTGCCTGGGACGCGTACCGCGAGATCACGCAACTGCTCGTGCCGGACGCGCACGCAATCCTCTCCGACATCTGGCACATCGGGCCGATGTCGCACGCCAAGCGTCGCGAGAAGGTGGCCAAGCAGGCGGAGAAACGCGCGTTTGAAGTCGCACGCTACATCCTCCCCGTGGCTGCGTTCACCACCATGGTGCACACGCTTTCGGGCATCGTGCTGCACCGGTTGTGGCACATGCAGAACGCGTGCGACACGCCAGCCGAATCGCGCGCGGTGATTGGCGCGATGGTCGAGCGCGTGCGCGAGGTGGACGCGCAGTTCTTCGACCGCTTCGACAATCAGCCGATGGAGGATTTGCCGGAGTGGAAGCTGCCGGCGGTCCCGCAAAGCGAGAGCGCGGCGTTTGCGCGCGAATTCGATGCGCGGCTCGAAGGACGCACGTCGAAGCTCATGGATTTTTCGCCGCGTGCGCCGGAAGTGATCGCCGAGGCTTACCGCGCCGTGGTGGGGCTCACGCGCGAGGCGTGTCCC
>DASPSB010000260.1:0-8436 GCA_035624135.1 Candidatus Acidiferrales bacterium
CGGAGTTGCTGGAGGCGCGGCAGGGAGGAACGGGCACGGAGCGGCTGCGCGCCGTCGAAGACAGGAACATCGACCGGGTGCTGGCGAAGCAGAGAGATCTGGGCCTCGAGATTTTTACGGACGGCGAGTTGCGGCGCAGAAATTTTATGAGTGATTTCACGGAGGCGGTGGAAGGATTCGATATGGGCGATGCCGTGGCACGCTCCTGGAATGCCGAGGAGAAAGGAAATAGGTCCGGCGTAAGCGACGTGACCGGTGTGGTGACGGCGAAATTGCACCAGAAATGCCCGCTGACCGGCCACGAGCTGCCCTACCTGAAGCTGCACAGTCCCGGGGCGATCAAAATGACGCTGCCCAGCGCCACACAGTTCCCCGCCATCTCCTACAAACACGGAATCAGCGAGAGGGCGTATGCGAGTCCCTCGGCGATGCTGGCAGACGTGGTGGAAATCATGAAGGGGGAAATGGCGATGCTGGCCGCCGGCGGCGTGAGCTACATCCAGATCGACGCACCGCGGTACAGCTATTACATGGACCCGAAGTGGCGAGAATGGATCCGGCGGGAGATGCAGCAGGACCCCGATGCCGCGCTCGACGAAGCGATCCGGGCGGACAACGCGTGCTTTGCTGCGGCGCGCAAGCCGGGCGTGACGCTGGCAATCCATCTGTGCCGGGGGAACAACCGCAGCCACTGGTACGCGGAAGGCGGCTACGACAACATCGCGGAAAAACTGTTCAGCACGATGAGCGTGGACCGTTTCCTGCTGGAGTATGACGACGAACGGTCCGGCACATTCGAGCCGCTGCGGTTTGTACCGAAGGGGAAGACAGTGGTGCTGGGGCTGATCAGCTCGAAGGTAGGCAAACTGGAAAGCGGGGACGTGCTGGCGCGGAGAATTGAGGAGGCGTCGCGAGTTGTCCCGCTGGAAAACCTGGCGCTGAGCCCGCAGTGCGGGTTTGCCTCGACCATGGAAGGAAACCTGCTGACCGAGGACGAGCAGTGGGCCAAGCTGCGATTGACGGTGGAAACGGCGAAGCGGGTGTGGGGATAAGAGCGCGGAAGGAGCGGGCAGAGATGGGCATGCGACGAGTGACGATGAGCGCGGCACTCGTGATTTTGATGTGTACGCCGTGCGCGCGGGGCCAGGAGGCGCGGGCGCTCGAGGGCTGCAAGGCATACGTCGGACTGGCGCAGGCGGACGCGGGGGTGATGAACCTGCTTTCAACGCCGGCTGTGCCTCCGTCGACCAGCGTGTTTGCGGCCCAGAGTGCGCGAGAGGTGACGGAATGGGACCTGCCGTCGAAGGTGACGCGGTGGAAGGATCGGCCGAGCGCGGCGGAACTCGCGCAACGATGGGAGGAACTGAACCGGCGGTGGTATGGAGCGAGGCCGGGAGAGACGGCGAAGAGCGTTCCGGCGGCTATCCATCGTCCCTATCAGTTGCTGCGCATTGCGCCCGCGGACTGGTCGGAAGTTGAAAAGTGGATGACGAAGGAAATGGCGAAGCATGCGTCCGGGCTGTGCTACTACGAGCAGAAGGCGACGTATGTGTTTGTATCCGGGGCGATACGCGACCCCGCCGCCAGCGTCACGAGCCAGGCGCGTACGCTGCAGTACACTCAGAGCGCGGGACTCGCGCAGCCGGAAGGCTACGGGCCGGGCGGCCATCCGGCCATCAGCACTGGGCACAATGCGATCGGAGATGAATTCGACGCGGCGGGCAGCGCGAACGATTCCTCGGTGTACGCATGCGTGTTTCTCTTCCGGGCGCAAGGAGCGGCGCGGCAGGCGACGCCCGAATATTACTATTGCCATTCGGCGAGCAGTTTGAAGTCGAGCCTGGGCACGATGCTGAAATTCTTGACGAAACAGGGAGTGCAGTAGCGCCGGGGCTTCGTCAGAGGCCGATATCGAAAAAGACGGTTTCGCCCGAGCCCTGAAGAATCACGTTCCATTCCAGCGAGCCGGGCTGCCCGGCAACTTTTTTCGCGACGAGAGTGCCGCGGCGGGCCGGGTCCACGCGACTCAGGGCGAAATCCGACGCATTTGCGGACTCGTCAGGAAAATATATCCGAGTGACCAGCCTGCGCTGGAGACCGCGCGAGAACACGGAGACGGCGATGTGCGGCGCTTGTGGCCTCCCGTCCGGGCCGGGCACGGGGCCGGGCTTGATCGTGGAGAAGCGGAATTTGCCGGCGTCGTCGGTGGGCTGGCGGCCGTAGCCTTTGAAGCCGGGCTCGACGGGCTTTTCCTGTGTGTCCTCGGGATGCGCGTACTTGCCGTGGGAGTTGGCCTGCCAGAGCTCGATGAGCGCGTCGGGAACGGGCTGTCCGTCGCCATCGAGCACCCGGCCTTCAATTACGATGCGCTCGCCGTCCACGCCGGGGCCGGCGATTTCCGCATTGGCCAGGCGAGTGAGGCCGATGCTGAAAAACGGCCCGACCGTGTGGGAAGTAGTGGCTTGCAAGCTCATGTCAAATCTCCATGGGCGTGGCGTCGCGCCCGGCAAGGACGATATCGAATTTATAACCGAGGGCATGCACCGGAATCGTGGTTTCCCAGTCAAATACGGAAATCAACCGGTTGCGCGCCTTTTCGTCCGCGGTGCAGTTGAAGATGGGATCGAAGGGAAGCAGCGGGTCGCCGGGAAAATACATCTGGGTAACTAGGCGTGTGGCGAACGCCGGGCCGAAAATGGAGAAATGAATGTGCGCCGGCCTCCAGGCATTGTAGTGATTGCCCCAGGGATATTCGCCGGGACGGATGGTGACGAAGCGGTAGCGCCCCTCGTCGTCCGTGAGCGCGTGGCCGCAGCCGGTGAAGTTGGGATCAAGGGGAGCGTTGTGCTGGTCGTTGCGATGGAAGTAGCGGCCAGCGGAGTTGGCCTGCCAGATTTCGACGAGGGTACGTGAAAGCGGGCGGCTATTTTCGTCGAGCACGCGACCGCTGACGATGATGCGCTCGCCGAGGGGAGCGCCGCGGCCCTGCTTGGTCAGGTCGGTGGCTTTCACGTCCACCGACTCCGCGCCGAAGACGGGGCCGGTGATTTCCGAAAGCGTGTGAGGCAGGTAAACGAGCGGGTGCGCGGGCGCGCGTTTGACGGACGAGAGGTAGATGGGGTGCAAGTGATTCGGTTGAGTGCCCGGATAGGGACGGCGATAGCCCGGCAGCGATGCCATAGCAATGTGCTCCTTCGGAAAGGGCGTGAAAGGAAACGCGGGAGGGACTCTACGTAGGGGCTGGGGAAAAAGTCAAGGGCGGTTATCGAATTAACGTGCGTATATTGGCCAGCATGTGTATCCTGCCGCGAGCCGGGCGCCCTGCGCGGATCAGATGACCACACGACGGGAACGCGGATTCTACGGCTGGAAGCTGGTCGGTGCGCTCTGGTTGCTGGACATGCTGAACATGGGCTTCCCGCTGTACTGCGCCGCCATCATCCACACCTACATGCTGAAACAAATTCCCATGGAACGGACCACATTCGGTCTGGGCTATACGCTGGTGAATTTTTTCATCGGTGTGCCCTCCATGGTGATTGGTGCAGTGATTATTCGCTGGGGGATACGGGCGACTCTGGTGATCGGTTCAGCGCTGATCCTGGCGGGGTCATTGTGGCTGGCGCTGGTGGCGCGGCTGTCTTGGCATTATCTGGTCGGGTTCGGAGTGCTCATCGGCTCCGGAGTCGGATTTGGAACGGTGATGCCGATGGCGACGGCGATTACGCGCTGGTTCGTGCGGTTCCGAGGACGGGCAATGGCCATTACACTGACTGCCTGGGGCGTGGCTGGATTTTTTGGGGCGCCGCAATTCAACCGCATGCTGGAGGCGAACGGGGGTAACTTCCGCATGGCGTGGCTGGCCATCGGGGCGCTCTCGGTCGTTTCGGCGGGAATCGCATGGCTGTTTGTTGTCGAACATCCCGAGGATTTGGGGCAGCAACCGGACGGGGTCGAAGCGAAAGAGGATGCGCGAGCCGAGCGGCACGAGCCGGGCAACGCGAGCCGGCCTGCGTGGACTCCGCGAGAGGCCTACCGGACGCGAACCTACTGGCTGATATACATCGGCTCGATTGCCTGCCAGTTTCCCTCCTTCTTTTTTACGGCGCACGGAATCCTGCACATGAAAATGGCGGGAATATCGGCCGCGGCGGCAGCGTGGGCGATGGGGCTCTACACGCTGGGAGGCCTGGCGGGGAGACTGTTGGGCGGAGTGCTGGTGGACAAAATCGCGGAACGCTTTGCGTTTATGATTGGGGTGAGCTTTTACGTCTTGGGAACAGTGCTGGCCCTGAGGATCAACGCTGAACAACTTTGGATTGCGGACGCGGCCGCGATGCTCTACGGAGCGGGAATGGGCTCGTCGTTCATTTGCCTCAATACGATTACAGGAAACTACTATGGGCCGGCGGCGTTTCCAAAGCTGAACGGAACGATGATGATGCTTTCCGGGATGGTGTGCTGCCTCTCGGGGGTGATTGGAGGGAAGCTGTTTGACCTCAACGGAAGCTATGCGCCGGCATTTCTGCTGAACCTGATACTGTGCGCGGCGGGACTCGGAGCGCTCGCGCTCGCAAAGGCGCCGCAGCGAGTAGAAGCCTTGCGGCGCGATCCGGCGGTGGCGGAAGCTTCCTAGCTCCTGGCGGGACGCGGCGAAGAAGCTTTGATACCGCGATAGCGCACGGCGTGTTTTTCGCCCCACTTGGACATTTGCTTGAGGATGGGCGAGAGGCTCTCGCCGTGCCGCGTGAGCGAATATTCGACGCGGGGCGGGACCTCGGCGTAAATCTTGCGATGGATAATCCGGTCGCGTTCGAGCTCGCGCAGCTTCTGGGTCAGCATTTTCTTAGTGGCTTCCGGTATCAGCCGACGGAGCTCGCCGAAGCGCCGCGTGCCGCCTTCGAGATAAAACAAAATCAGCGGTTTCCATTTTCCGCCGATGGCGTCGGCAGTGACGCTCACGGGACAGTTGAAGGAATTCAAGAAAGGCGCTCCTCGGATACTTGGTATCGAACGGGTGCCTACTACCGCGCGGAGCACTCTAGTCTAGAATTGGCGCCGGCGCCAGCCCGGAGCGGGCTGCGGGGCGCGGCGCGAGGAGGATCACATGGCGAGCAAACGGCCGGTCGTGGTTTACGGGGCGAGCGGATTTTCCGGGCGCCTCGTGGCGGAGTGGCTGCGGGAATACAACCTGCCGTTTGTGGCTGCCGGGCGCAACCGGAGACGGCTGGAAGAGGTGATGAACCACGTTCCCGGAATCGAAACCGCGGATTACGAGATTGCGGAGACGGATGGTTCGGTGGAGGCGCTGGCGCGCCTATTTGATGGCGCGAAGGTGGTATGCAACACAGTCGGCCCGTTCCTGTACAACGGCCCGCGGGTGATCGAAGCTTGCTGGAAGGCCGGGTGCCATTATCTGGACATCGGGGGCGAGCAGACCTGGACGCGCGAGGTGGCCGAGAAGTGGGGCGAAAAGTTCGCGGCAAAAGGGCTGCTGGCCGCGCCCGGCACGGCATTTATGTCCGCGGTCAGCGATGCCGCGGCGCGGCTGATGATGGAAAAGGCGGCGATCGACACGCTGGAATTCCTGACCATGTTCAACGGCATCCCGACATTCGGCTCGACGCAGACGATTTTTGCGGTGATCCCGACCGAGGCGTTTTATTTGGAGCAAAACCAGTACAAACCGTGGCCGCGTGCGAAGCCCTACGAGGTGGTGGTTCCCGGCTCGGTGACCACGCAGCTCGCGCTGCCCTGGGGCGGGTTCCCGCAGCCGGTGTGGTTCCGGCAGGACCCGCAGATCGCCAACGTGAAATCGCTCGGCGGCCTGCTGAACCGGCAGATCATGGAAGCGGTGGTGGCCACGGAACAAAAATTCGAGCAGGAAATCCGGCCGCTGCCAAAAGCGGAACAGGAGAAAAAGCTCGCGGAGATGGCGGCAGCCGTCCAGGGAAGCACACCGCCGAGGGAAAATACGCGGGAGCAGCGCACGATCGACGTGGTGCAGGGGCGCGGGAGCACAGCCTCGGCCCAGTGCGTGATTTACGGGACCTGCTGCTACCGGCAGACTGGCCTGATGCAGGCGTTCGCGGCGAAAAATCTGGTGCATCGGCCGCCGCAGAAGGCGGGGTTCGCGTCGGCGGCGGAGGCATTTGGCTCGCGCGAAGTGCTCCGCGAGGTGGAAAGCACCGGGCTTGCGAAAGCGTACATCTCCTGATAACTCTAAGGGGCGGCTTCGGTTCGATATACGAACAGTGAGTCGATTTTCGGCTGGCCGCCGGCAGCAATCCTGTTCCCTTTTGCGGATTCGATGATCCTCCAAATGAACCACCTTCCGCGGAAGACTTCCGCGGCCAGCGCCGAGGAGATTGTGACCACGCTGCAATCGTTGCTGGAGGAGGGTCACTCGGAGCAGGAGCAGTTCGCCAACCTGAGCGTCCAACTGGACTGGATCCAGTACAAACACAATTTTCGCGAACCCGTGACGGTGGTTCCCAGCGCAGACGAGAAGGCGGGGGGAATCCCGTTCTCCGAGGTGCACGTGGACCTGCGCCAAGTGGTGCCTGGCAGCCTGCGGGGGCTGCTTCTGAAGGCCATGACGCCCGCGAATCCAGGATTCGGGCAGCATGCGGCGGCGAACGAGGAGGGAATGGCGCTGGAGGACTTCGGGCCATTCCGCAGGAGCATCGTGTGGAGGTTCAACCATCTTTACTGGCAGCGGCTGGCGGAATGGGAGCATTGCACGGGGCACGGCTATGAGGAAGCGCTGCCGGGCGGCAGATCGGACGCGAACCATCCGCAGGCAGTGGCCGACGGTGTGGCGGACTTCTGGACGCTGGCGCGCGACTTGGAGGTGAAAAAGCAGTTGCCGCCGGAACTGTTTGTGCTCGAAATCGGAGTGGGTATGGGGACGCGGGCGGGGCTGTGGCTCGAGCGCTTCCACAAACTGGATCAGGAGCGGGGGACAAACTACTACCCGCGCGTGCGTTTCCTGCTGGGAGACTACTCGCCGGCCACGCTCGAGCGATCGAAGGCCGCGGTCGCGGCTCACAGAGAGCAGTGCAGCTTTGTGGTGCTGGACGCACTGAATCCGATGCAGACACTCTCCTTTCTGCGCCACAAGGTTCTCCACATCCATATGACGAACGTGTACGACAACCTGCCGGATGAGGAAATGGCACGGCATGACGGCCGGCTGTTTCTAGTGGAGGCGCGGGCGTATCTTCCCTGCAGGGAGGCAGAGCGTATTGCGAGGGAGTTCGAGGTGCCGGAGCAGGACTTGCGGCGCTGCATCGAAAGGCTGCTGGAGGAAGGGCCGGGCCATTTTGACGACCGCGCGCGCGGTGTGGCGTTCTGGCAGCAGGTGTGGGCGGCCATGCGGCTGAAAGAGCGAATGGTGTGCGTGGATGATCTTCCCGCGGAAGCTCTGCCGGGAGAATTGGACCTGAGCCGTCTGGAGGAAGCGCTCGAGGAAGCCCCGAGCGATTTGCGGTTCCACGTGAACTCGGGGGCCATGGAGAGTTTCCGGAACACGCTGCCGCTGCTCTCCACGCGTGGCTATTTGCAGGTGCAGGACATATTCGTGACGCGCTGGAGCGAGTACCGGCTGAGATTCCACGGGCCGGGAAAACTGGACGGCTCGATCGTGAATTGGGTGAACGGAGCGTTGCTGCGGGAGACGGCGGAGCGGACGGGATACGACGTACATTTCGCGCCCTTCCGGTACCGAGCGGGCTCGCACACCTCGATTCTGTTCACGACACAACGGGAGTAAGGCCATGACCCTGCCCATGCTTCCCACTTCTGTGGTCGGCAGCTATTCCATGCCGGGATGGCTGGAGCGGTTGAAGACGGAGTATTTCGCGCGCCGCATCAGCCGGCATGACTTGGACGAAATTCACGACAACGCCGTGAAGGCGGCGATCAAGGATCAGGAGACCGCAGGCGTGGATGTGATTACAGACGGGGAGTTGAGGCGCGACAACATGATGGACTATTTCCTGGAGAGGCTGGCGGGCGTGCAGATCGACCGCTCCTCGAAGAAGTTTTACTACGACTTCTACAACAGTTCCGTGCAGGGGAAACTTCCCATGGCTCCACTCGGGCTAGCGGGAGATTTCCAGTTCCTGCGCAGCTTCACTGACCGCGAAACGAAATTCTGCGTGACCGGGCCGCACGCGCTGACGAAGCGAATCCACAACGAGTTCTACCCGAGCGAAGAGGCGCTGGCCACGGACCTGGCGCGCGCGCTAAATCTGGAACTGAAGGAATTGGTGAAGGCAGGAGCGAGGTTTGTCCAGATAGATGAGCCGTATTATTCCGGTTTTCCCGACGATTTGGACTGGTGCGTGAAGGTGCTGAACACTTTGGTGGAAGGGGTAGAGGCGAAGATCGTGGTGCACATTTGCTACGGGAACCGGTATGGGAAACCGTCGT
>DASPSB010000293.1:0-4071 GCA_035624135.1 Candidatus Acidiferrales bacterium
GCACCCGCGCCGATCACTCCCGCCACGGTGATAATCAGCCAAGCCAGATCGTAGCTGTGCCGCAAGTCGAAAATGCGGCCGGCCATCACCGGCCCGAACGTCTGTCCCAGCGAGTCGGCCATGATGACCAGGGCGAGAATCTTTCCCAGCGCGGAGAGTCCGAAGCAATCGACGGCCACGAGCGGAATCAGCATGTAGTCTGCGCCCATGGCGAATCCAAACAAAATGGCGAAGGCGACGACGCCGCGGGATTGGTGGTGCAAGAAGAGCAGCGGAATGGCGAGCGAGAGGGTGAGATAGAACAGCGCCATGACGTTCTTGCGGGTGAAGCGGTCGGCGACGTAACCGACAATGACGCGCCCCGCCAGGCTCGAAAACAAAAGCACGCTGAGCGCTCGCGAAGCCCAGCCGGACGAGTAACCTTGATCCTTGAGGAAGAGAATGAAGTGCGAGATCACCGTGCCAATCACGCCGATCACCAGCGTACTGCCCACCAGGAGCAGCCAGAAGTTCGCGGTTCGAACGGCGGCGCCGGTGGAAAGCGAGGCCGCGCCTCTGGCTTCGCCGGCCGCGGCATTGGACGGTGCGCCGTCAGGAACGAGTCCTAACTCGCGCGGCGCGGACCGCGTGACCCAGATGCCGACGGGGATGAGCACGGCGACGATTAACGCGCCGAGCGCCTCGAACGCGCGCCGCCAGCCGGCGGTTTCGATCAGCCAGTGAACCAGCAGGGGCGAAACCGTGCCGCCGAAGCCGAGGCCCAGGTAGGCGTAACCCATGGCGCGGCCTCGCATCCTGCGAAACCAGTTGGCCACCAGGACCTGATTCGCAATCGGGCCAGCCGCAACGTAGCCGAGCACCTCCGTGAAGCAAAGCAGGTAGTATTGCGCGAGGGAGTGAATGCTTCCCATCAAAAAGAGCGAGCCGCCCACAAAGCCCGTGCCCACCAGGATGGCCAGCCGGGCGCCGAAGCGGTCAATCAAGACTCCCACCATGATCCCTAAGAGCGGGGCGGCCGCCGCAAAGCCCACGAACATTCCGGTGGTGGCCTGCTGGCGCGAGAAATGAAGCGATTCAATGAGGAAAGGATAAAAGACCGGGAAGCCGTAGAAGACCAGTCCCACGGCGAAAAACAGGTTGAGAAAGGCGGCGAGGACAATCCACCAACCGTAGAAGACGCGAGAAGGAACGAGAGCGGTCATCTGGTATCGAGTGCTCACTTGCAGAGGTGAGCGTTCTTAGTCGTATGGCGTCGGAAGGGCGGGGCTTCAGCCCCGCCGCAGGGAACGGGCCGCTCCCCGGGGCTTTAGCCCCTGAAGCCGCGCTGCTTCAGGGCCTAAAGGCCCCTTCAATCGTGCTCCGCGTGCCGGCGGGGCTGAAGCCCCGCCCTTCGAGGCCTCAGAATCGTTGCGCCTTTTAACACAACTAAGCACTAGCCAAACTCCGGGCCAAGGATCGCGCAGAGAAAATCGGGCCGCCCCGGATGCGCGTTTTCGCCGCGATACATGCGGGTGAGCGTGCGGGAGAACTTGAAGCCGCTGGCGGCCAGGAGCGCCGGCGCCCAGGGGTTGTCACGCAGCACGTCCACAAACACCACCGGGCGGAGGGAGCGAACCAAAAAGGTCTCGAGAAGCCGGCGCGCCGCCGCCCCGTTCGAAGCGACCCAAGGGCCCAGATGGTCCGCGAGCGAGCCCTGGCGGGCCAGGGCGAATCCCTCCACCGCGCCGCGGGAAGAAACCACCGCGACCAGTGCGGGAGCACCGCGCGCCACCGAACGCAGCAGCGCGCTGCGGTCCGCGCCGAAAACTTCGCGGTCGAGCGCCAGGAGCGAATCGGCGGCTTCGGCAGCGCCGAAGACCGCGTGGTGGTTTGGCGATGCGCCGGCGGCTGCGACCGGCGGCCCGGGGCGCAGCGAGTCGCGGGTCAAGCTCTGCCGCTCGATTTCGTATTCCACTTGGAAGCCCAGGCGTTCATAAATGGGTTTGCCCTGAGGTGTGGCGTCCAATTTCATGCATGGGATTCTTTTTGCTTCCAGATGCTGGATGGCTCTTTCCAGCAGGGCCGTCCCAATTCCCTTCCCGCGCTCGGCCGGGTCGACCAACACCATGCCGATCCAGGCGAAACGATTTTCGTAGATGATCGTGGCCGCGGTGCCGGCAACCTGCCCGTTCACCTCCGCCACGAAACAGCCTTCCGGGTTGGCGGCGAGGAATCGTTCCCAATCCTCCTGGGTCTGATTCCATCCGGCAAGCTCCTTTAAACGCATCCCGGCGGGGATGTCTCTGACGGTCATCGTGCGGAGCCGCCCGGAGAAAGCATTTACCACAGAGCGCACAGAGGGCACAGAGAAAATCACCTCGATTTATCAGGCGCGGCTTATTGTACCACGCGGCGCTGCGAGCCCTTGGAGTGCGGCAGCGAAGCTGCCGCCTTGGGACCCCTCACCCCGACTCCCCTCCCCCTCTCCCCACGGGAGAGGGCAGAGGGGAAAGCACGGATGCACGAAAGGCGGCAGCTAGCGCTACCGCACGCCAAGGTGCCGCTTGACTTGTTGCCGACTCACGGCATAGATTCCGGTGATGGACGATTTCATACAGTCGGAAGCGGAATTAGAGGCTCGGCTCTCCGAGCCCAGCCCGGAGGACATCGCGCTGTTTCAAAAGATGGATGGAGACCTGGCCATCATTGGAGCGGCGGGCAAGATGGGGCCCAGCCTGGCGCGGCGTGCGGCGCGCGCGGCGCGGGCGGCGGGAGTGAAGAAGCGCATCGTGGGCGTCTCGCGATTCAGCGAGCCTGGGTCCGAGAGTTTTCTCCAGGAGGCCGGGGTCGAGACGCTGCGCGCGGATTTGCTCGATCCGGCCGCATTCGCAACCTTGCCGGACGCCGCGAATGTGATTTTCATGGCGGGACGGAAGTTCGGCTCGACGGGCGCCGAAAGTCTGACTTGGGCGATGAACGCGTACCTGCCGGCTCTCGTGGCCGAGCGGTATCGCGGGTCGCGGATCGTGGCCTTCTCGAGCGGCAACGTCTACCCGCTGGTGCCGTTGCGCTCGGGCGGCGCGACGGAGGATCTGGCGCCGGAACCGGTGGGAGAGTACGCGCAATCGGTGTTGGCGCGCGAGCGGTTGTTCGAGCACTTCTCGCGCACCCACGGCACAGCGGTCACGCTGCTGAGGCTGAACTATGCTACGGACCTGCGCTACGGCATCCTGCTCGAAATCGGCAGCAAGGTCTTCGAGGAGCGCAGCGTCGACGTCACCATGGGCGCGGTGAACGTGATTTGGCAGGGAGACGCCAATTCCGCCGCGCTGCGCAGCCTGCCGCTCGCGCAATCGCCGCCCTTCATCCTCAATCTCACCGGGCCCGAGACGCTCTCGGTGCGCACGGTGGCGGAAATCTTTGGCCAAATCTTCGGCAAGACGCCCGTTCTGGAAGGTAAAGAGGCGCCGACGGCTTTGCTAAGCAACGCCGCGCGCTGCCGCCGCCTGCTGGGTCTGCCCTCCGTGACGGCGAGCCGGATCATCGACTGGACCGCGCATTGGATCAAGATGGGAGGCAAGACGCTCGGCAAACCAACCCATTTTGAGGCGCGGGATGGAAGGTTCTGAGAAAGGAAAGTCAAATGGCAAATGGCAAAAGAGAAATGGCAAAACTCATGGGTTTGAACGTTTGCACTTCAACATTTCTTTCTTGGCTTTGCGATTTGCACTTTGCCTTTTGACTTCGCTCTCTCGAAGGCGCCGCAGAAGGGCGGGGCTTCAGCCCCGCCGCCTTGGGGCCGGGTAAAGCTCGGGGCCTTTAGGCCCTGAAGCCGCCTCGCTTCAGGGGCTAAAGCCCCTTTTCCATCGGGCGCGGCGGGCGGCGGGGCTGAAGCCCCGCCCTTCCGTCTGACTTTCATCTCCACGGGTGGGCCGCAGGCCCATGGCCACCCGGAATGGGGTGGACAACACGATCATGGTTCAAGGCAAGCATCTCTCCGTGGGCATTCTGGGGCTGAGTCATCTCCATCCGCGCAGCTACATGACGCTGTTCCAGGCCATGCCGGAAGTGGCGGTAGTCGCCGCGGCAGAA
>DASPSB010000301.1:0-4949 GCA_035624135.1 Candidatus Acidiferrales bacterium
CCGGCGGGCGTGGAGAAGTACACGCCCTCCTGCAGCGAACTGAACAGTTCGGCAAAGCGCGCCTCGTTCTGCCGCTCCTGCGTCACGTCGCGCGCCAGGCAGCTCACTCCCACCGTGCGCCCGTCGCGCACCACCGCGTGCAGCACGCAGTCGTAGAAGCGCAGCTCGCCCGAAGGACGCAGCCGCACGCGCAGCACACCGAACCAGTGCCGCCGCTCTTCGAACCGCGGCAGCGCCGCGGTCGCGTCGGCCATCGTCGGCTCGCTCACGAATTCGTCCAGCCGGTGGCCGATTACCTCGTTGAACCCGTGGCCGAAGACCTCGATCACGCGCCGGTTGGCGGCCAGAATGTCGCCTTCCAGCGAAACGGCCAGAACGGGATCGTCGAAGCTGTCGATCAGGTCGCGGTAGCCCTGCTGCGACTTCTGGATTACGTAGTAGAGGCGTTCGAACTCGCGCGCCGCGGGTAGTCCCACGGCCATGGCCAGTTGTTGCGATTGCCGGTCGATCAGCTCCCGCCGCGCATCCACGACCGCCGAGCGCCTGCGCCACACCAGCACCACGAGCACGGCAATCATCGCGACCACGATGACCGGCAGCGCAGCAACATGCAGGTTCAAAGCCTCGAGATGCTGCGCAAATTCGGCGCCCAGCGCCACGGCGAGCAGGATCAGCAGCAGCAGACACCAGCGCCACAGTTCCTGTTCGCGCCGCTCCTGTGCCGCGACCAGTTCACGCGGATTGCCTTGCGGCATCCCGCCGCCGGCCGATGCCGGGGGAGAAGTGCCTGCGCGTTCTACCGGGTTGGAAGGGGGGACCGACATTCCAGGGCCTGCCCGCCGTGGCGGGCCTGGGGCGACTTTTGATTTTAGGGAGTGGCGCGCGCGAAGCGCAACGCCCACAACGCTGGGCGTGTCTATCCGCCAAGCAGCATAGGCTTTTAGTTCACCCTGAGCGGGGTTGCGAAGGGCGTGTGCGCGCATCGGCCTGCTATCATCGCTGCCAGGCCTGTGCCTGCTCAACGATTCATCGGCATTTTCCTGTTTCTCCTGCCGCCTGCCGCCGGGTTGATTGCGTTGTGGTTCGTCCCTCCGATTGCGCAGCCGGAGAGCTATCACCTGTTTGCCGACCAGCGGCGCCTGCTGGGGATTCCTAATTTCTGGAACGTCGTTTCCAATTTGCCGTTCGCCGTAGCCGGACTCGCCGGACTGATGGCCTTTCGCGATCTGGGCTCACGGCTGCTGTTCGCCGGGATTTTCCTGACCACGTTCGGCTCCGCGTACTATCACTGGGCGCCGGATACGCCGCGCCTGGCGTGGGACCGCCTTCCCATAACCGTTGCGTTCATGGCGCTGCTGGCGTTGCTGATTCAGGTGCCGTTCGGCGCGAAAGCGGGCCGCTGGCTGCTGTTGCCGTTGGTTGCTGCGGGGCTATTGAGCGTGGTTTGGTGGCGCATGACGGGGGATTTGCGGGTGTATCTGCTGGTGCAATTCGCGCCCATGCTGATGATCCCGGTCGCGCTCGCGTTCTTCGAGATTCCGGGGAGGAATGAACTCTGGATCGCTGTTGTGCTGTATGCGCTCGCCAAAGTTGGGGAGTTTTACGACACGCAAATTTTTTCGCACATGTTCCTCAGCGGCCATACCCTCAAGCATCTGCTGGCGGGAGCGTCCACCTGGTCGATATTCAGATGGCGCCGGGGCGCCACCACCGCCTTTCCATAGCGGAATTCGAGGCAAGCGTCTGATTACAATAATTCCTGTAACTGATCGATGGTGATGTCGGCGTCGCGCAGAATGCTTCGAAGCACCTTCGGGTGCAGCGTCTCCGAGGCATGGAATGGCACGGTGGCGCGTCTCCCTTTGGCGTTCTTGAAGATCATATGGCTGCCACTTTGTCGGGCGAGTTAAAATCCGACCTTTTCGAGCACGGCGATGATCTGACGGGCTGTGACCCGCGGAAGTTTGGACATCAGACCGAAACTTCAACAGTCGAAAGACTGACGCTCACCTGCCCGGGAAGCTCTTCCCCGCTGGCTAGCCGGTCTTCGATGTGCAGCAGGATTGCGTCTTTAATGTTAGCGATGGCCTCTTCGTAAGTGTCCCCCTGGCTGTAGCAGCCTTGGAGGGCGGGACAGGAAACGAAGTAGCCGTCACAGTCGGCCTCGATAACAACGGGGAGAGTTAAAGCCTTCATGCCAAGAATATACCGTAGAACGGGCGGGTGACAGGCGGCCGGGTAAAAACTGTACGCGTTAAGAGCATGTGTGCCCACTGGCCAAGGGGAATTGATGGCGTCGTGTGGTCGGAGTTGGGGTAGGGGACGCACTTGGACGTGGAAATTGGTCGAATCCGGATCCCGAAGCGCCGGGAGCGGTGCCAAAAAAAGGGCGGTGAGGCGAAATTCCGCGGAGCTGCCGTCCGAATGAGTCAAAAAGGGGCATTTTGTGCGTTCTGTGGAGGGAGAACCGAGTTAACATAACGTGAAATCGTTACGAAAATCGAATCCATTCGCCGAAAACCGCAAAACGTAAGTTGAAGAAAGCAAAGGGGCGCGCCCTTCGACTCGCTGCGCTCTCTCAGCGTCAGCATCCTAGCAGGATGCTGACGAGTGGCGAGTGCCAAGAATGAGCGGCACCAGGATCCGGATTCGGGACGGCGCCCCAAAATTCCCCGGCGGCAGCGCCGCACCCCTGAATCGCCTCCAGGTTGGACTCTTCCCGAAGCCGCGGGCGTGCTTCCCGCTTCCGCCTTACTTCTTCGGCGGGACCTTCTGCCGCAGCTCGTCGAAGAAATTGGACACGAACACTATTTTATTGAACTGCTGCTCCGGTTCCCCGGCGGGCGATTTCAACACCGCGAACCGCTTCCCATCGGGGTGCAGATCGAAATTGATGGCCAAGCCCCGGCTCGTGAACTGTCCTTCTGACCAGAGCGCCGGCTTGCCGACCTGGAAGGAATCTGCGGCAGCGCTGTAGCCGACGAACATGATCTGTTGCTTCGGCGTCTCATAAAACAATTGCTTGCTCGTGCGCGACCACACAGGATCCTCCCCTCCGCCCGAGGAGATCTGCCACTTTCCTCCCGGCCCGGGAAACGGCCGAACGTACACCTCCATATCGCCTGATTCGTTCGACATGTAGGCCAGCCAGCGGCCGTCCGGAG
Organism: Candidatus Acidiferrales bacterium; assembly: GCA_035624135.1. Lineage (GTDB taxonomy): Bacteria > Acidobacteriota > Terriglobia > Acidiferrales > UBA7541 > JOPF136. Next base: position 3,165 of record DASPSB010000301.1, read on the forward strand.
AGAACACTGGCCGGACTTCGATCGCAGGCGTCCCAAGGAACAGCTTGGGCTCGCCAGGCTTCCACCCCGTTTTTTCATCCCCTTGCATCGTGAGCGTGTAGATATCCCAGTTGGTCGGAGAGTTGGGGTCAGCCGCGAACAATGCCAGGACCTTTCCATCCGGGCTCCAGGACGCCGGATACTGCGAGCCTTTGGATTCCGTAAGCCGTTGCGCGTCACCCGCCCCATCGGCCCGCTTCCAGTAAATGCTGTGCCTTCCGGCTTTGTCGCTCACCGTGTAGGCGATTCGTTGGCCGTCGGCCGTCCACACGGGCGAGTAATTTGATTCCCCTTCAAATGTCAGCCGGGTGAGCGTGTCACGCTGCCAGTCGTAAATCCAAATGTCTGACCGTGCTGCGTCATGAATTTCCAGGGCCAGCCGCTTGCCGTCCGGCGAGAACGCCGGCTCATAGATGTCTGCGGGGGTTTTCCGCAGAGGCTGCAGCTTCCCGTCCTGGCCCATCCATTGAACGGAAACCAATGTGCCCCCGCTTTTCCCGTGCACGTATACCAACGAGCCCGTCTCCGAGAAGGAAAACTGCGCTCCTCCGTAATCGGGCGAGCTCAGCACCTGCTCGACCGCGGGCACCGCCTCCCCGGCCGGTTCCAGACGCTTCAGATCAAACGGCATCGCAAAAAGCGTCCCCTGGTGCACGAACACCAGATGGCCGCTCGGCAGATAGCGTCCGTACATGGCGCCGCGATACACCGTCTTCTTCGCGCCCGAGGACAGCACCTGCACCTGGAGGGTCGAATCCTCGAACGTATTGAAGTTAGTCGCCGCGGTGAACAACACCGCCTTTCCGCCGGGCAACACCTGCGGCCACCGATGCGAAACTTCATTGGCGCTCACATCGAGCTTGGTGAGCCCCTCTGCCGTACCTCCGGCTGCGGAGATCCGGGAAAGTCCCTCACGATTCGAGGCCGCAAAGACAATTGTTCCGTCCTCGCTCCAGCTTCCCCCGCGCGAGTTGGCCGCATCGCACAGCGTCACCGCGGCGCCGCCGTGCACGGACACCTTCTTCATCTTCCCGCTCGCGAAAAACCCGATCCACTCCCCGTCCGGAGAAAAAAAGGGATCGCGTGCGCTGTTAGTGTCCCCGAGCGCTACGGCTTGCAGTTGGCCGAGTTCCCGAACATAGAGCTGCTGCTTCCCATCCGCTGCGTTCACCACGTAAACAATCCGCGTCCCGTCGGGCGAAAAAACCTCCGACGAACCAAGTTCGGTGTACAGCGCGCCCTCCGCGCCGATATCGCTGTTCAGCCGCAGAGCGACCCCTGGCCCTGTTCCCGCTCCGTGCATCCACAGCCGCCCGAAGCCGATCGCCGCAAGAACGGCAAATAGCGCCATCCCCGCCCACGGTCCGCCGCGGCGGACGCGCGGCCACGCTGGCTCCGGCACGGCCGTCACCGGCGCGCCGGCCACGGTGCTCGCCGCCGCCTCTTCCCCCGGATGCGCCAGATAATCCTCGATCGCAATGCGCGCTTCGCCGATGGCTTGCAGCCGCCTCTTCGCATCCTTCTCCGTCGACCGCCGCAGGATTCGCCGGATGGCTCCGGGCGTGCTCGCCGGCAGCCGCGTCCAATCCGGCTCCTCCTTGATCACCGCGGCCAGCGTGTCGGAAATCGTTTCGCCGCCGAATGCCTGCGCGCCTGCCAGCATTTCGTAAAGCACCACCCCGAACGACCAGATGTCCGCGCGCCGGTCCACCGCCTTGCCGCGCGCCTGCTCCGGCGACATATACC
>DASPSB010000304.1:0-14622 GCA_035624135.1 Candidatus Acidiferrales bacterium
GCGAGTGCAGCGGCGTCGCCGGATGCGCGGAGGACGAAGGACATCAGACTGTCCACCCAGTACCACTGCTGGGGCGCGACGTAAACGGCGTCCGTCTGGCTCACCGCCAGCGAGGTCTGTTTCACGTTTCCGACCACTCCAACGATCGTGGACCACGGTTCTTTCGGATTTCTGCTGCCCGGGCCGATGCGAATCCCGTTGCCGATGGGATCGCGGCCGGGAAATTTCCGTTTGGCCAGTGATTCGCTGATGACTATGGCGGCGGGTGCGCCGATCGTGTCGTGCGAGTCGAGCAGGCGTCCGCGAAGGAGCGGGATGCCCATGGTATCGAAGTAATTGGGCGTCACCGCATAGCGGAGCACGCTGGCATCGTCCTGCGGGTTGAACTCGTTTTCGAATTCCACGCCGTAGCCGTCCAGGTCGCCGCTCAGCGGCAACTGGCTGGTGAACGCGACGGCAGTGACGCCCGGGACGCGCTCAACCGCCTCGCGCGCCTGTTCGAAGAACCGGTAGCGGGCGGTATCGGAGTCGTATTGGTGGCCGGATTCCTGCACCTGCAAGGTGAGCAGTTGCGAGGCGTGGAATCCCACGTCCACAGAGAAAACCCGTTCGATGCTGCGCAGCAGCAGTCCGGCGCTGACCAGCAGAATGAGCGCGAGCGAAACCTCGGCGACTACAAGAGCCCGGCGCACGAACTGATGGCCGCCGATAGCCTGTCGCGAGCTCTGCCGGAGTCCCGACTGCGCGTCGTTGCGGGTGGCGTGCATGGCGGGAATCAGGCCGACAGCCACGCCGATCAGCGTGGTGATGGCGAGCGCGAAGAGAAAGACGGCGCCGTTGACGGCGATCGCGCCGACGCGGGGCAGATCCGGTGGCGCGAGCGCCACGAGCGTGCGCACCGAAAGCTGCGCCACCAGGATGCCGAGCGCGCCCCCGAACGCGGCGAGCAACAGGCTCTCGGTGAGCAGTTGCCGCACCAGCCGTTCGCGCGCGGCGCCCAGCGCTATGCGCACGGACATTTCTCCCCGGCGCTGCACGCCCCGGGCAAGCAGCAGATTGGTGACGTTGACGCAGGCGATGGCCAGCACCAGAAGAACGGCGCCGAGGATAGCGAGCAGGGCCGGCCGCACGGTACGCGTGATTTCCCCCTGCAAGGCATTGGCGATGAAGCCGAACTTCAGATTGGCCCAGGGAGGGCGGGGAAACTCAGCGACCGGATTGTGAGCGATTTCGTTCAGATCCCGGCGCGCAAAATCGGGCGATACGCCCGGGCGGAGCCGGCCCAGCATCTGCATGTGATGGCCCCACTCGCGCGTGTTGACCGCGCTGACGTTTTCGGTGTCGTACTGCATGGGCCGCCAGATGCGAGCCAGCGGCGCCATCACGTTTTCAAACGAGCGTGGCATCACGCCAACCACGGTCCAGAGGTCGCTGTCGAGCGTAATCTGCTGTCCGACGATGGCGGGGTCGGCCTGGAAGCGACTGCGCCAGAGCGCGTCGCTGAGGATGACCACTCTGGGGCCGTTGAGCACGTCGTCGGAGGGCTGGAAATCGCGTCCGATCGCGGGCGTAACACCCAGAACGCGAAAGTAATCGGCGGTAACGCGCTGGCCATCGAGCCGCTCGGGTTGCGTAGCGCTCGTGATGGTGGGCTGCCACAGAGGCGCGTCGGCCGCGGCAAAGCTCTCGAAGGAGTGATTGCGCTGCGCTACCTCGCGCCAAGTGTGAAACGTGACCATCGAGCGCTCGCCTTCGTTCGAGTCCCAGACCAGCAGGATGCGGCCGGGCTGCGGATAGGGAAGCGGCTCGAACAGGATGGGGTAAACGGCACTGATGATGGCCGTCGAGGCGCCGAGGCCGAGCGCCAGCGTCATGACGCTCACAACGGTGAAGCCCGGGCTGCGACGCAGGCGGCGCGCGGCGTAGCGTAAGTCGGCGATGAACGCGGCCAGCGCGTTCTCCCAGCCGTACGAGCGCACTTGTTCCCGTACTTGCGTCTGGTTGCCGTACTCGAGCTGAGCGGTGCGGCGGGCAGCTTCGGGAGTCATGCCGCCGGCGATGAGACTGGCGGTCGCCTCTTTGATGTAGTGCTGCACCTCGTCGGCCACGTCGCGGTCGGCGGCGTCGCGGTTGACGAGCGCGCGAAGGCCGCGGGTGATTTGGCGCCAGAGCGACACGGCGTCAGCCCTCCGCCTTGAGCAGGCGGGCGATGGCCCCGGCGCGGCGGGTCCATTCCGCCGTTTCGGCTTCGAGCTGCTTTTTGCCGGCGCGGGTGAGCGAATAATACTTGGCGCGGCGCGAATTTTCCGTCTGGCGCCATTCGGAGTCGAGCCATCCGGCGCGCTCGAGTCGCTGGAGCGCGGTGAGGAGCGAGCCCGGATTCACTTTGAAGACACGGCGGGAGATTTGTTCGACGCGGCGGGAAATGCCGAAGCCGTGCATGGGTTCGAGGCTGAGGGTCTTGAGAATTAGCATGTCGAGCGTGCCTTGGATCACGTCGGTATTGGGGTCGTCCACAGCGCCTCCGGTGTCGGGCGGAGGGGAAGGTAGCGCTCTTAATATTGATTGTCAAGATGTGAGTGTCAGGGGCTGACTGCCAAGGCAAGTCGGGAGTGCAATGCAGTCCAGTTAGGGAGTGGCTTTGAGCAAGTGACGCAGGGCCGCAGGAATCTTCCGCATCAGCCGCGCCGCGTAGGCGGGAAGGAACGCTCCCTCGGCCGGCGCGCCGGTTTGCTCGCGGAGATACGCGCGCGAGGGGAACATCATCTGCCAGGCGATGCTGGCCGCAGTGGGACGCCCGAGGTACGCCGAACCCAGGCTGACGGAAGCTCCGGCGGGGCCATCGAGCAGGTGCGAACGCGCCGCGGCGTCTGCGGCGCCTGCGCCAAGCGAGCGCCGCAATAGCATGTCGCCGATGGGGCTGGGACGCAGCGCGTGGAGCACAGGCGGCGGAACGCTGGCGGGCGCGAAGGCCACGGCCCAATCGAGAGCCAGGCCCACACCCGGTCCCCAGGGCATGCGGCGCGCCGCGCCGAGAAAGGCGTTCCACTCCACGCCGCCGCCTTCTCGTTCGAGAAAGGCGGCAACGTCGCACAGATAACGCAAGCGCGCAAAGCGATGCGTAATCTGGTTGGCGCACAGATAGAGCAGCAGGTTTTCCTTGGTCATGCCGGAAGCGAAGACGCGCGCGGCAAGCGGGTCGCGGCGGACGTAGGGCAGCAGCCGCTGGTGAAGATCCAGATAGAACGCAGGATTTGTGTTCCGCACGTAGAGAAGTTCCTGGGCGCCGGCGAGCGACTCGATCTTGCCGCTGGTCTGCCGCGCATAGCCGAGATCGGCGAGCAGCGCGTCGGCACGCGCAAGGTTTGCAGGCTCAACCAGCAGGTCCAGATCGGACACCTGGCGGACGCCGATGTCTCCGTACAGGCGTTCACTGAGGCCGGGGCCCTTGAGCGGCCAGTGGCGCAGTCCCGCGGCGGTGAGCGCGGCAGAAATGCGCGACTCCTCCGCGGCCAGCCGGAGATTGCGCAGGCTGTTCAGGCTGTAAATGGATTCGAGTCGTTCGCGGACCGGCACCGGCAGGCGCAAATGACGCGTGCGCACGGCGAGCAGCGGCGCGACGCCCTGCTCGACGGCCAGACGAATCAGCGCCTCCCAGTCCTGCGATGCGTTTGCCCCGGCGGACGCGAACGAAGCCTCGCCCGCGCGTGAAGACGCCGTGCAGAGAGACAAAAGCTCCCTTGCGAGATCGGGCTCGTGCCCAGGGTTCACGCGGCGGTCTGAGGTAACGGTGCGATCTGGACCAAGCCGAGCGCCGGGCGGGCGCCGGGCGCGTACGCCCCCAGGGCCGTTTCGGCGATTCCAGACGGAAACGTCACCAACCCTCTCCTCAACATATTCGCACTGGGGACGCCGGTGCGGTAGAAGGATTTTTCGCAGTCGGCGGAGGAGGGGCCGCGCATGTTGCCTTCCGTCCAGGCCAGGCCCGGACAGCGCGTGCACGTGCCCAGATGCGCGCAACTCGAGCAGACGGGCAGGTCCCGCGTGTGGATGGAACGCACCTCGCGGAGCTGAGGAGAATCGCGCCAGATATCAATAAATCTCTGCCGCCGGACGTTGCCCGTCGGCAGCGGAAACTGGACGCAGGGGTAGACGTCGCCATAGGGAGAGACGTAGCACGCGGAATGGCCGGCGCTGCAAGGAACCGCATTCAGCTCGTCGTCGCCCACTGGAGGGGGCGGCGTGCAGAAGGAGTCTGGATCGCCGACCAGCTCCTTGTCGCGGAAGAGGCCGGTGAGTTCCGCGCCGTCAATCCGCAGGTCAAGCACGCCCCGGTCTCCGTCCATCATGGGCGTGATGGTAGGGTCGGCGGTATAGGTGACGCCGAGCCGGCGGGCGAGTTCGGCCACGCCGCGGCGGTCGGCCAGGTTGCTGCGCATCATGACATTCGAAACGGCCACTTTCAGCCCCGCGCCGCGAAGCGCGCGGATGCCGTCGAGTGTGCGGCCGAGCGAGCCGGGAAGCTTCGTCACGGCGTCGTGAACTTCGGGCCGGTGCGAATAGACGCTAACCTGCATTTGCTCGACGCCGAGTGCGCGCAGGCGCTGCGCCTCCGCCTGCCGGATGAGCACCGCGTTCGTCTTTACCTTTACGTTGAATTGCAGGGCGCGGGCGCGCGCCACGATGTCGAAAAAATCGCGCCGCACCATCGGCTCGCCCCCGCTCAGCGTGAGAAAAAACACTCCCGCGTCAGCGAGCTGTTCGAAAAGTGTGGCGAATTCGGCGAACGTCAGCTCGCCTTTGTCCTCATGGTCGAGGTAGCAATGTTCGCAGCGTTCATTGCAGCGGTACGTGAGGTCCACATGGACGGAGAGAGGCACGCCAAGAACGGCGGCCTTCCGGATGAGCTCTGCCATCAGGGTCATCGTGAGTTTCCGCTGGCGGAAGCGGCGGAGGCCTGGGCCGTGGGTGCTTCAATGGGATGGTCGGAAACCAGCAGCACGCCATGAGCGGCGAGCGCGCGAACGAACTCCTCGGCATCGCGGAGAGCAGTGGGATGGTCCACTTCGTAGGTGGAGCAGACGCGGTCGCGCACGATCTGGTCGAGGGGAGTGTGGCCGTCGGCGGCCTCCCAGAGCACGGCGGCGACATCGCTGAGCGAGAACAGTGTGGAATCAAGAGCAGACATCATCACCATCTCATCGCCCAGGCGGCGCGCGGCCACAGCGGAGCTGCGCGCGATGTAGGTCGTGCTCATTGGATCATCTCCCAGACACGGGGATCGGGCTGAAACTGGAGCCGGAACACGGGCACGCGGCGGACGAGTTCGCACACGGTGGTGAACACGCCGGCCGCAAGGCGCGCGTCGCGTGCGAAGAACAGTGTGTGACGCATCAGATGACGCGCGGCCTGGGCTTCTGGAACGGGTTCGAGACCGTTCTCTGCGGCGTGCTCGATCAGATAGATGGCGGCCAGAGGCGCGCAAATGCTTTCGCCCTGGATTCCCAGTTCGCCGGTAAACGGCGTGCCGTAGGCGCGGAAGCAGCCGTCGGCGCGCCGCACATAGGAGATTTCGTCGGTGAGCAGGCGGACGTCAGGAGGGGCTAGGCGCGCCATCGTGGTTTTTCCCGCGCCCGAGACGCCGGTGAAAAGAAAACTGCGGCCGTTGCGAATCCCTCCGGAGGCGTGCAGGAGCAGCCCGTCTGCCGAGGCCAGGAGCAGGGAATGAACCACGCGGAGCAGTGTGTCCACCGAATAGGGGTTGGGAACGCAGGCCAGATGGCCGCCGCGGGAACCGAGATCGAAGGCCGCACGGAAGTCGCCGCGGGCCAGCAGCCAGCGCCCGTCCTCGCAACGAACTTCCACGCGTTCCTCCTGGGAGAGAGCCCCGGGCGCGGCGGCGATCAGATCGAACTCCATCTCCGCCCGCGCCTCGGGACGGACAAAATTGGAGTATCGGGCGGCCAGCAGTGACCAGAATTCCGGGTTGGGCGCGCGAAGGCGAATCGGCAGTCCGCCGATTTCGATCGTCAGGCCGAGCCGTCCGATCTCGGGGTCTAATCCGCCGGCAACCGGGGCCCTTCGATCCACGGCCGCGTAGGTGGTGGGAGTCGGCATAGCGTCCGCGCGACGCTCCTTAGAAGCGCTTCTGAGCCGCCATCAGCGCGCGCCCGGCCCACGCAGAGCGCCGCACCAATTCCGCGAGCAGGCTGCGCACCGGGCCGAGGCGCGGCGGAGGCAGCCGCCGCCCTTTGCGCTCCACCGTTGCCAGGCGGCCGAGAATTTCCGTTTCGACCAGAGGAGCGTCGAAGGACGGGAGCCCGTCGCCGCGGGTGCGCAGGCGCGAGGCCGTCCCTCCCGCCATGCGCTCGGCGACGCGATGAACAAAGCAGCGGCCTTCACGGACGAACAGCACGATGTCGCCCACCACAATCTCTTCGGGCGCGCACCGCCGAAACGTCAGCAGGTCGCCCGGGAAGAGCGATGGCAGCATGCTGGATCCTTTCACGCGCAGGCTCATCCGTTCGCCGCGCTGTAGGATTTCGGCGGCGAGTTCGAGGCGGGCCCGGGTTTCGGCTGCGGCGGTCATCAAAGGCCTGGCGGCAAGTTTCAGGATGCAAGTCTCACTAGGTTGCACGCACCTCCAGTGCCTTGCATTTTCCCGCACTGGAGCGCCATGGTCTCGAATACCTTTTCGAAACGAAAGCTGGGCTTCTCGTAGTGCTTTCGGGTATCCCGGCCGGGGGTTGGGTGGCCGCCCGGAAGTCCTGCGGCGTTCTTGGCGTACTCGCTCACTTTTCCCCCTCCTGCTGGTTCCGCCGGGTGTGCCGGGCGGGGCTCCTTCCCAATTCGGGAGCGCAGTAGTACCGCAGCGAAATCAATCTCAGTCTAGCAATCGCCAAACTGGGGGCAATCCCATGTTTTGTCGATGTTTCCTGACGTGGAATAGGTGCCCAGAGCGGTACCAGGCCCCTTCTGGCGTTAGGCGGGCTTAATGGGCGCCTTCGCCTGGGTCTGGGCGAGAAGACGGGTGCAGGCGTAAACCGTCCGCGTGTATGGCATAGGGATGTTCAGGTGTTCACCCAGCTCGACCACGGCTCCCACGATGGCCTCCAACTCCAATGGGCGGCCCGCCTCGAGATCCTGAAGCATCGAGGTTTTGTGCTCACCGACGGCTCCAGCGCCGGCCATGCGCTGCTCGATGGAGACAGGCAGCTCGAAACCCAGGGCCCGAGCGACTGCCTCGGTTTCCTTCATGATTTCACGCGTCAGCGCGGACACTTCCGCGTCGCTGGTCATCTGGGCCAGCGTGGCCCGCGTGAGCACGCTCGTGGGATTGAAGGCCACGTTGCCGAGAAGCTTTACCCAGATCTCGTGACGGATTCGCGCTGTGATGGGGCAGCGCAGCCCCGCGGCGATCAATGCCTTAGCGATATGGCGGCAGCGGTCGGAGCGCGAACCATCCGGCTCGCCGAGCGAGATGCGGTTGCCCTCAGTGTGCAGGATGACACCGGGGCGGACGATTTCGGTGGCGAAATAAACGATCGAGCCGATCACGCGGCGCGGCTCGATGGCGGCGGCAATGACGCCTCCGGGATCCACGCGCTCCAGGCGAATTCCCTCGAGCGAGCCTCCCCCCGTCTGGAAAAACCACCAGGGCACGCCGTTCTGCGTACTCACCACCGCGGTCTCCGGGCCGAGGACATGCGCCAAACGGGGCGCGAGCGCGGGCAGCCCCTGCGCCTTGACCGCGAGCACGACCACGTCTGCCGGGCCGGCTTCTTCGAGGCTGGCCACCACGCGCGGCCGCGCCTGGAAATTTCCCTCGGCGCTTTCCACCTGAACCCCGTTTTCCTGCATGGCGCGCAGGTGCGGGCCGCGGGCGAACAGGGTGACCTCGAGCCCGGCGCGGGCCATGCGCGCGCCCAGATACGCGCCGATCGCTCCGGCGCCTGCAATCAGGAATTTCATGGCACCCCGCCCTTCAGAATCGCCGCAGCCACCGCGCCGCGGCGAATCTTTCCGGTGGCCGTCTGCGGAATGCTCTCGACGATGTAGAGCTTTTTCGGACATTTGAATTCGGCCAGCCGCTCCCGGCACCAGGCCAGGATTTCGTCTTCTGACCGTGGCTCGGCGAGCGTGACGGCGGCTGCTACTTCCTCACCGAGCTGGGCATGCGGAAAACCGAAGGTAACCGCGGCTGTTACGGCAGGATGGCTCAGCAGAACTTTGTCCACTTCCCGCGGAGAAATCTTTTCTCCCGCTCGGTTGATCAGCTCTTTGATGCGCCCGGTAATGTGCAAATAGCCGTGGGAATCGAGATATCCCTCGTCGCCGGTGCGAAACCAGTTGCCGATGAATGCAGTGGCGTTAGCTTCGGGATCGTTTTCATAGCCGCGGAATACGCTCAGCCCGCGGATCACGATTTCGCCGCGGTGGCTGTGCGGCAGGTGCACTCCCTTCGCGCCCAGAACACTGACTTCCACGCCCTGCGATTTGCCCACCGAGCCGGGGCGGCGCTCGTCGGGCGGCAGAGGGTTCGAGGACATCTGATGAGCCGCTTCCGTCATTCCGTAAGCCTCCACCATCGGGACCCCGAATTCCGCCTCAATTTTGTGGATCACCTCGACGGAAAGCGGCGTGCTGCAGGAGCGGATGAAGCGCAGGCATTCCGCTCCCGGAGGCTTTCCTTTGCCGTGCGACCGGGCCAGAAGCACCTGATGCATGGTGGGCACGCCGGAATACCAGGTGACGCGGTGCTCGACCACGTGCCGCCAGAACGAGAGTGCATCGAACCGCGACGGCAGGACCACGCACCCGCCCGAGGCGAAGGGCGCGAGCACAGAAGCCACCAGCCCGTGCACATGGAACAGCGGCATGATGCACATCGACACGTCCTCAGGGGTGAGCCGGTAGGTGGCAGCGATATTTCGCGCTGAGATGGTCAGATTGGCGTGTTCGAGCGGCACGCGTTTCGGCTTTCCAGTGCTGCCGCTGGTGTGCAGGATGAGCGCGACGTCCTGCGGGAGAGACAGACAGAAGGGGGTCACGTGCGGGGCGTTGAACACGTGGACTGCGCCCTCGCTGTCGATTTCCGCAGAGAGCACCGGAAGTGAGCGTTCGGCAGCCGCTCGCCGCGCCTCTTCGGCTCCCGAGGGAGGGCAGATGAGCATGCGCGCGCTTGTGTCTTCAAGATAAAAGCAGAACTCGTCGTAGCGGTAGCCGGGATTGAGCGGCGCTGCGGTGCCCACCATGGATGCGGCGAGAAAACTCACCAACGCGGGCAGCCCATTGGGTTGAACAATCGCCACGCGGTCGCCCCGGCGAATTCCCGCTCCGGCGAGCACCGAGGCCATCTCCACCACCTGCCGCTCGAGAGCGTCGTACGTTACGCGAAGGGCTTTCTCCGGGATGATGACGGCGGGACGCGCCCCTTCCGCGAAGTGAATCAGGTCGTGAATCGTCTCGGGAATCGACTTTGGATCGATGTTCATCGCGGCTCAGGCAACTATCGTTTCACTTCCGTTCGCGATGCAACAGTACCCATGGCTGGACGCTTTCACAATGCCACATAACCGCATGCCGGACGGGCCGCGATCCGCCTGCCTGGAAACCTTTTGGCAAGGTGCGAAGCAGTCTCATTTATCCTGATTCATCGTCTTTGACTCAATCGCCGAATCGTCCTAACATCCCCTCGCGCAGAAACGCCCGCCTCCGCGCCGGACATGATTGGCCAAACCTTCTCCCGGTATCGCATCGTCGAAAAAATCGGCGGCGGTGGCATGGGTGTTGTCTATAAGGCCGAGGACACAGACCTCGGCCGCTTTGTCGCCCTCAAATTCCTGCCGGAAGATCTGGCCCGCGACCCCGTTTCCCTGGAGCGCTTCCGCCGCGAGGCGCGCGCGGCCTCGGCGCTGAATCATCCCAACATCTGCACCATCTACGAGATCGGCGAAGACAAGGGCCAGCGCTTCATCGCCATGGAGAATCTGGAAGGCGTGACGCTGAAGCACATCATGAACGAGGGGCAGATGCCGGTCGAGCGCATCGTGGAGATCGCCATCGACGTGGCCGATGCCCTCGATGCGGCGCACGCCCAGGGCATCGTGCACCGCGACATCAAGCCCGCCAACATCTTCATTACCAAGCGCGGCCACGCAAAGATCCTGGATTTCGGCCTGGCGAAAGTCGCTACCCGGACCGAAGGCGAGGTTTCCGACGTCACCATGACGGTGGACCGCGAACACCTGACGACCCCGGGCACCGCGGTGGGCACCGTATCCTACATGTCCCCCGAACAGGTGCGCGGCAGGGAACTGGATGCCCGCAGCGATCTCTTTTCGTTCGGCGTCGTGCTCTATGAAATGGCTGCGGGCGTGCTGCCGTTTCGCGGCGACTCGAGCGCCGTCGTTTTCGCGGACATCTTGACGCGCGCGCCCGTTCCCCTGGTGCGGCTGAACCCCGACTTGCCGCCGGACCTGGAACGAATCATCGCGCGCGCTCTCGAAAAAGATAAGGACCTGCGTTATCAGCACGCTTCCGAAATGCGCTCGGAATTGAAGCGGCTGAAGCGCGATACGGACTCGCAGCATCATGCCGCCGCCTCGGGAGGATATTCGGGCGAGGCGCCCGCCGCGCCCAGTTCGGCGGTCGTGGCACATGCGGCCGTTAGCTCCGGCTCGCAAACGGCTGCGCCGCCTTCCACGCCGCAGGTCGTCGCCGCGCCCTCCGCATCGCAACCCGCCGTCGCCGCCCCTTCGGGCGCGCAGGCCGTGGTGGCGCCGCCGGCCGCCGAGGTCGCGGTCGCCGAAAAGGCGAGAAAAATTCCGTGGAAGATCGTGGCGCCCGCAGCCGTTGTGGTGCTCGCGGCCATTGTCGCCGGCCTCTATTGGAAATTCCGTCCCACGGTGAAATTGTCGGAGCGCGACACCATCGTGCTGGCCGATTTCACCAACTCCACACAGGACACTGTGTTTGACGACACGCTGAAGCAGGCTCTGGCCATCCAGCTCGAGCAGTCGCCCTTCCTGAATGTACTTTCCGATTCCAAGGTCAACCAGACGCTGCGGATGATGAACCGGCAGCCGAGCGAAAAGATCACGCGCGAAGTGGCAAAGGAAATCTGCCAAAGGAGCAACAGCAAAGCGATGCTCACCGGCTCGATCGTGAGCATCGGGGACCACTACCTGATCGGACTGAAAGCAGTGGACTGCCACAGCGGCGACACCATCACCAGCGCGGAAGCCGAAGCGGAAAACCGCGACCGCGTGCTCAAGGCGCTGGGAGACGCGGGCAACCAGTTGCGCGAGAAGTTGGGCGAATCGCTGGCCTCGGTGGAGAAGTTTAATAAGCCTCTCGACCAAGCCACTACGTCGTCTCTGGAAGCGCTCAAGGCGTTCACCGAAGGACGGCAGATGTCGCGGGAGAAAGGCGAGCCTGCTGCGCTTCCCTATTACAAGCGGGCTCTGGAGCTGGATCCCAATTTCGCGCGCGCCTACGCTTCGCTCGGCACGGTATACAACAACCTGGCCCAGAACAGCCTTGGAAGTGAAAATTACAAGAAGGCCTACGAGTTGCGCGACCGTGTGAGCGAGCGGGAAAGGTATTACATCGAGACGGGATATTTTAACGTCGTAACCGGCGAACTGGAGAAGGCCGACCGCAGCTATTCCCAATGGCTGCTGGACTACCCCGGTGATTATGTTGCCCACGGAAATCTGGCACACAACTACAACGTCCTGGGGCAATACGAGAAGGCGATCGAAGAAGTGCGCGCCTCCCTGCGCCTCTCTCCCAATAGCGCGGGAGGCTACTCCATCCTGCTGAGTGCGTTGCTGTCGCTCAACCGGTTTGAGGACGTGAAGAACACGCTCGACGAGACTCATCAGCGGAAGCTGGATGGACCAACCCTGCGGGCGGCGCGCTACGTTCTTGCGTTTGTGCAGAATGACGCGGCGGGGATGCAGGAGCAGGTCAACTGGGCCGCGGGCAAGCCGGGCGCGGAAGATATGATGCTCTCCATGCAAGCGGACACGGAGTCGTTTTATGGGCGGCTCGCCAAGGCGCGTGAAAATACGCAGCGCGCGGTTGATTCCGCCACGCGTGCGGGCGCGCCGGAGACCGCGGCCGTTTGGCGCGCCTACGGCGCGATGCGCGAGGCGGAGTTCGGCAACGCGGCGGAGGCCCGCAAGCAAGCGGCGCAAGCCCTGGCGTTGGCCTCCGGACGGGACATTCAAATTCTGACCGCATTCGCTTATGCGCGCGCGGGCGATCCCGCAACAGCTCAAAAAATGGCGGACAAGATCGACCGCGACTCGCCGCTGGATACGGTGATCCAGGGCTACTGGCTGCCCTCTATCCGCGCCGCCGCCGAACTGGACCGCGGCGACGCTGAGAAGGCGATTGAATTCTTGCAGCCGGCTTCGAACTACGAACTGGGACAGCCTCCACAGTCCCAGTGCGGGCTGGCACCTGTGTATCTTCGCGGCTTGGCGTATCTGCGCAAGGGCAGCGGCCAGGAAGCCGCCATGGAGTTCCGGAAATATCTGGAACATCGCGGCCTCTTTCTTAACTACCCGCTGGGTGCACTTGCCCAACTGCAACTCGCGCGCGCATGGACTCTGGCGGGCGACAAAGGCGCCGCGCAGCGAGCCTACGCTGACTTTTTACAGCTCTGGAAGGATGCCAACCTGGACGTTCCGATCCTCAAGGATGCGAAGTCTGCTTCGGCGAAATTGAACTAAGGTTCGCGAACCCAAGAAAACTTGAACAGCTTTTGCACAGCAGCCGAAGTCAACCCCATTGTGACGCCCACTTGGCAACTGCATTAAGCCCCGCTTACGGGCCTTTTTTGGGTAAAGGATGGAAACTTCTGGGTAAATTATGGGAACTCCCCAGCTGAAAGACCATGCAAGTCATTGAAAAATGAGAATACTAGTACCCCAGTTTTTTATTGACTCAGATCTGGAAAGTCGTATCATCAACAGATTAATGCGGTCAGCGGAGTGGATATGCTCAAGCAGATTTTCAAGGTAGTAATGGTAGCGGGGTTGCTCCTTACCGTCGCTAGCCCGGCGTTGGCGGGTTCGATCAACCTCATGCTCGACCCGATCACGGGCGGGGGAAACGATCCTTACTACATTCTCCCCGGCGCGGGCAGTTCGCCCATTACTTGGCAGAGTTGCACGGCTATGCCTTCTGGGCCGCTGCCGCCCGCGGGGCCGGGTTCCGAGTTCATAGGGGATGCGGCCTGCCTCGTGATTACGAACTACACGGGGGGAAGTATATTCGATCTGACGCTAACCTTTATGATCCCGACGGGTAGTCCGCTGATCGGCGACACACTTACTTGCAGCAATGAGGATAGCTATTTGACGGCGAATTGCGGAACCATAACGATCGAGGCGGGCACAATGTCGCTGACCTTCTCCGGAGGCACGCCCGTACCGGCTCTCGACACGATCGTTTTCGGTGAGACCTCCACGGACGGGAACCTGCTACCCAACGGATCAGTAAGCGTTCCCACATACGACCCGAGCACTCTGATTCTGCTGCTGGCGGGCATGTCGATGCTTGCGGTGGCTGGGACCCGGCGTACAGCCTGATTCATAGTCTGAACACGAACCCGTTCGAAAAAGCCCTCTTCGCAGAGGGCTTTTTTATTTCCGGCAGATTCCCATCTGATCCGGGCGCTCCTCGGCTGGCCACGGCTCGGTTCCAACTTCTGGGCGGGTGGCGCTTGTCCCCCCTCGAAATCCGGGCACTGATTTCCAAACTGGCGGGACCGGGCGGACTTGAACCGCCAACCTAGAGTTTAGGAAACTCTCGCTCTATCCAGTTGAGCTACGGCCCCGTGCGCCCATTCTACCGCAAACGCGTGGGCCCAGTCCGGCAGGCTACGCGCGCTCACTAACCCGCCATCAGCGGTGCTCGAAAACAGGCGCCAGAGCACTGTCCGGACGCTGGCGGTTTAGGCACTGCGCGGTTTGATTGCGGGCAATTTGGAGGCTATGGTATAGGGTGCAATTCTGCACGAGTGTCGTGTGACGGAAGCAAAACAAGCCGAGCCTCAGAAACCGAAGATCCGGCCAGTGGAAATCTACTGGACCACGGTCACTTACAAGACCGTGATCCTGATGGTGCTGGCGGTTCTGGCGATTGTTTTTGCCGCGCTCTATATCACCGTCCCCGACCGGATGACGACTTTGGGGGAAAAGTTTTCGCGCGCCTGGAGCGGGAGTTCGACCGGGACGGCGGCTCCGGTGCTCACCCAGGCGAGGTTCGTAAACCTGGACGGCAAGGTGCAGGTAAAAAAGGTGAACACGACGCAGTGGGCGCCGGCGGACTACCGGATGTCGCTCGATAAGGGCGATCTGATTCAGACCGGATCGGATGGGGTGGCGCGGCTCACCTTCGCCGACGGCACGACGTACACAGTGAAGAACGACACTCTGATTCTCGTGGAAGAAAACACGGTCGGGGGCGACCGACCCACGCGCGTGGGTGTGGCCATCACCAGCGGCGCGCTCGACCTCTCCACGTCAGCGTGGGAGCAGAGCGGCTCGCACGCCGACGTACGCTTTCAGGCCGACCAGTCCGTGGCCAGCATCCAGCAGAACAGCC
>DASPSB010000318.1:0-4485 GCA_035624135.1 Candidatus Acidiferrales bacterium
CGGATTCCCGGAAGTCTTCTATTTGAAATATCATCTCTACCGGCACAATTTTCCGCTGTATGCCCTGGCGCGTTACCGGAACATGATGTCGGGAGCGGGGGAATACCGCTCGATGCTGATTTCGCCGGAATCGCTGGAGAGTTGGAGGGCGGAACGGCGAAAGGCCGGCCGGAGGCGAGCGCAGACGCTGAGTGGAAACGGCCGAGCGGCGATTGGGCAGGCAGGTGGGCGCACAAATCCCGGCAGCAATGGGAATGGCAACGGCAATGCCGGCGGCCTGGCACGAGCGGCTTTGAACGCGGCGGTTCGAAAGTACCGAAATGGGAACGGAGCGCGGGGCAGCAACGGCACCGAACAGACGAGGGAGAAGGACCGCCGAGGGGGATCATGAGATTTCCGCTGAAACTGACGGCAAGGCTGACTGGCTACATCGCCGGGAAGCGCATACGCGGGGAGGATAAGTTCCCGCTGGTGATGATGCTGGAGCCGCTGCACGCGTGCAATCTGACGTGCACGGGGTGCGGACGCATCCGCGAATATAAATCCACGATCAACGAGATGCTGACCGTGGAGCAGTGCCTGGCCGCGGCGGAGGAGTGCGGCGCGCCGGTCGTTTCGATTTGCGGCGGCGAGCCGATGATTTATCCGGAAATCGGGCGGCTGACGCGGGAATTGCTGGACCGCGGGAAGCACATCTACCTCTGCACCAACGGGATGTTCATCCGGAAGCGGCTGAACGAGTTTCAGCCGACGTCCAGTTTCTTTTGGAACGTCCATCTGGACGGGATGGAACGGAACCACGACCTGGCGGTGGAGCGCGACGGAGTCTTCCGCGAGGCGATTGAGGGGATCAAAGCGGCGAAGGCGGCGGGCTTCCTGGTGTGCTCGAACACGACGATTTACCGCGAGACGGATTTGCAGGAAATCGCGGACCTGTATGAGTACCTCTGCGAGCTGGGCGTGGACGGCCATATGATCTCACCGGCATATTCCTACGCCTCGGTGCAGACCCGGGAAATCTTCATGGACCGGGAGATGATCCGGGAGAAATTCCGGCTGGCCTGTGACCTGCTGGAAAGATACAACCTGATGACCTCGCCGATTTATCTGGAATACCTGCGAGGCGAACGCGAGCTGATGTGCACGGCGTGGGGCAACCCGACGTATAACCCGCGCGGCTGGAAAGGTCCGTGCTACCTGATGACGGACACACACCACGCAAGATTCAGCGACTTCATCGGCAAGACGCCGTGGGAGAAATACGGGCGCGGGCGCGATCCGCGATGCGCGGATTGCATGGTGCACGTGGGATATGAGCCCTCGGCTGTCCTTGGCTCGCACCGGAAGTTCGGCGACAACTGGAAAATGCTGCACTGGCAGATTTCGGGAAAGATGAATGGCGGAAAGGGCCGGACGCGAGCGAACGGCAACGGCCATGGCCACGGCAACGGGAATGGCTACCGGGCCGGACGGCCGTCGTCGCTCGCAGCGCCGCCTAAACAGGCCTACCAGGACGGCAACTTCAACATCCTATGACCACGCTGGTTACCGGGGCCACGGGCTTCGTGGGCAGCCATGTTGCACGGCTGCTGGCGGAGCGGGGGGAACCCGTGCGCGTGCTGATGCGGCCGACGAGCCGCACGGAGATGCTCGAAGGCATCCGCTGCGAACGGGTAACCGGCGACCTGTGCGACTCCAGTTCGCTCACGGAGGCGCTGACGGGAGTGCGCCGGGTGTTTCACGTGGCGGCGGATTACCGATTGTGGGCGCGCGACCCGGCGGAGATTTACACGAGCAACGTGGAAGGAACGAGGAATTTGATCGCTCTCGCGCGCCAGGCCGGCGTCGAACAATTCATTTACACGAGCACGGTGGCGACGATCGCAGTACCGACCCCCGACGGCAGCCTGGCGGACGAAACCACGCCTGCCAGCCTGAAACAGATGATCGGGCACTACAAACGCTCGAAATTCATCGCCGAGCGCGAGGTGATGGCGTTCAGCGGCGAGAAAATGCGGGTGCTCATCGTGAATCCGACGACACCGGTAGGCCCCGGAGACTGGAAGCCGACACCGACGGGCCGGATCATTGTGGATTTCCTGAACGGGCGGATACCTGCGTTTGTGGACACGGGACTGAACCTCGTGGCGGTGGAAGACGTGGCGGAGGGCCACCTGCTGGCCGCCGAGCGTGGCCGGCCTGGAGAGCGTTATCTGCTGGGCGGGCAGAACATGACGCTTGAAGAAATTCTGGCGGAGCTCGCGCGAATTACGGGACGGCGAGCGCCGCGCCTGCGGATTCCGCACGGGGTTGCGCTGGCAGCGGCATACGTGGATACGGCGTTCAGCCGGATGCTGGGACGCGAACCGCACATCCCTCTGGAGGGCGTGAAAATCGCGCGGCACCGGATGTTCGTGAACACGGCGAAGGCCGGCAAGGAGTTGGGATTCCATCCGGGCCCGGTGCCGGAAGCGCTGGAGCGTGCCGTGCGCTGGTACGAAGCGCACGGCTACGTGGGCCAGAGGCGCGCGGAAAGGCCCGCGGAGCACGTGGAGCGAGCCGCCTAGGCGACAGGGAATGCGCATCCTGGTCACGTTTGCCGTCGCCGCAGAATTCGCCGCCTGGCGCCGGCGTCACCCCTTTGTCCGCGTGCCCAGCATGCCGGTGGGATTGGAAATGGTGAGATGTCCGGTCTATCGCAAAGCCATCGGAGAAACGGAGATTATGGTGGCGCTCACCGGCATTGGAGCCGTGCGGGCGCGGCGTGCGACGAAATACGCGCTGCAGACGACGCCGGACGTGTGCATTTCATCGGGACTGGCCGGCGCGGCCAAAGAAACTTACAGCCGGGGCGAAGTGCTGGCGGCGGCGCAGGTGGCTGAGGCCCCGGAGAAAAATGTGGTGCGCTGCGATCCGGCGCTCGTGGAGCGTGCGGCGGCCTGTGGAGCGCGGAGAGTGGAGAGGTTTCTCACCAGTCCAACCGTAGTCACTTCTTCGGCGGAGAAAATGGCCCTGGGATCGAAGGGCGACGCCGTAGAAATGGAGAGCGCGGGCGTGCTTGCAGCGGCCAGCGCAGCGGGGATTCCCGCAGTGGCGATTCGAGTGATTTCCGACGACGCGGGACAGGATTTGCCCGTGGATTTCAATCGCGTGCTCAATGCCCAGGGAAAATTGCGGCCGGTGCGGCTGCTCGGTTCGATTGCGCGCGAGCCGGCGAAGCTGCGGGGGCTGCTGCAGTTGGCAGGCGACAGCCGGAAGGCGTCTGCGGCGCTCGCCGAATTCTTGGAGCGTTACATCGCGGATCTGGCGGAAAGCCGGAAGGAGCAGGCGGCAATCGCAGGAGCAGGGAAGGCATGAGCGGAGCCGGGACGGGAACGTTGAGGCGCGAAGCCGGGGCGATGGCTGTTCCGACGGACCGGCGGATGCGCGCCGGCGTGTATCGCGGGGCAGACCAAGTGGCCGTCGAGGAAGTCGCTGTGCCGGAGATTAGCGCCGACGAGGTATTACTGCGCGTTGCGGCGTGCGGGGTTTGCGGGACGGACATCAAGAAAATTCATCATGGCTTCGTGCGCGCGCCGCAGATTTTCGGCCATGAGATCGCGGGAACCGTCGTGGAGACGGGCGCGGGAGTGACGCGCTGGAAACCGGGCGATCGTGCGGTCAGCTTTCACCATGTGCCGTGCGGCGAGTGTTTTTATTGCCGGCGGAAGCTGTATTCGCAGTGTGCCACCTATAAGAAGACAGGTGTGACCGCGGGGTTCGATCCCAATGGCGGCGGGTTCGCGCAGTACGTGCGGGTGATGCCCTGGGTCGTCGAACGAGGCATGGAGGCAATTCCGGCGGGAGTGAGTTTTCTGGAGGCTTCGTTTGTCGAGCCCGTGAATACGTGCTGGAAGGCGGTGCGGAAGGCGCGCGTGGCAGCGGGCGAAGACATGCTGGTGGTGGGGCAGGGCCCCATCGGATTGCTTCTGATGATGCTGGCGAAGCTGGAGGGCGCGCGGGTGTATTCCAGCGATCCAATGCCGGCGCGGCGGCAGCGAAGCCTCGCGTGCGGCGCGGCGGAGTCGTTCGATCCCGCGGCTGTTTCGGTGCGTGACGAGATCTTGAAGCGGACGGAAGGACGCGGCGCCGATGCGGTGCTGTTGGCGGTAGCCGTGCCTGCCCTGGTCGAAGAAGGACTGCAGATGGCGCGCCCGGGAGGGCGCGTGCTGCTGTTTGCGCACAACGATCCGGTAATGCGCGTGGGGTTCGCGGCGCATCATGCCGGGGTGGAAGAGAAAGAACTGCTGGGAAGCTACAGCGCCGACGCCGACCTGCAGGGCGATTCGGCGCGTCTGGTTTTCTCGCGGCGGTTGCCGCTCGCCGCGCTGGTGACGCATACCTTTCCGCTGGATGAATTCCCGCGCGCCATCGACCTCGCCGCGCATCCCGTAGCCGACTCGTGTAAAGTAGTAATTACGCCCTGAACGGAAGACCCATGGCGGA
>DASPSB010000338.1:0-10539 GCA_035624135.1 Candidatus Acidiferrales bacterium
CGTACCGCGCCTGGGGCTATCCGTGGGTGCCGGCGCTATTCATCGCGGGCGCACTCGCGCTGACCATCGGCCTGTGGGCCGCGCGGCCGGTGCGTTCGACGATCGGACTCGCTGATTCTCCTGGGATTGGTCTTCTATGGAAGATGGCAGCGGAAACCCGGTGAATCTCCCGCGCGACCAGAGACTGAGCCAGAACCAAACGAGCCGGCGAGCTAGTTGACAATAGCAGGCGGCTCGGGTATTCCTCCTCCTAGTTCCCACGTTGTAATAAGGTTGGGCGCCGGAGTTCGTCTCGCACAGCTTGACCAGGCACAGGAAGGTACGCGGACTGTTGCGGATTCGAGCCTCTCGCTGGCGGCATAGCGATGGTCAATTGCTACCAATGCGGAAAAGAAACGGAACCGCGCTTCCCCGGCGCGCTGCGGAGTTTATGCCCGGAGTGCGCGGCGCGCGCCGCGGCGAGTTCGATGACTGCTCCCACAGCGACACCTGCGCCAACTCCCACGCCAACGGCAGACGTGGCTCCCGTTGCCGTGCCCCCGGCGACGCCTGAGCTGTTTCCGGCAGAGACGTCAGCGCGCCCGATGGTGACTTACACTCTGGTTGGGGTTACCTGCGCGATTTTTGCGCTAATGACGGCCACCGGCGTATCGCCCATCTCCCCGCACACCGGGCAGGTTTTAGACTGGGGCGCAAACTTCGGACTGCTGACGCTGGGAGGGCAATGGTGGAGGCTGTTCACCTCCATGTTCCTGCACTTCGGGATTTTGCATTTAGCGTTGAACATGTGGTGCCTGTGGAGCCTGGGAATTCTTGCAGAAAAAGTGATGAGCCGCGCTTCGTTTCTGGTGCTCTATCTATTTTCCGGCCTGGGAGGAAGCATCCTGAGCCTGGCGTGGCATCCCATGGTCGTTTCCGCAGGCGCTTCCGGAGCAATCTTCGGGATAGCCGGAGGGCTCGGCGCGTTGTTCTACTTGAAGAATGTGCCGATGCCCCAGATGGCGGTGAAAAGGACGCAGGGCAGCATCGCGAGTTTCGTGCTCTACAACCTGGTCTACGGGTTCAGACCCGGAATTGACATGGCAGCGCATCTGGGCGGGCTGGCCACCGGATTGGTCCTGGGCGCCGCGCTACAGGAGCGCCAGGGAACTTCCCGGCTTCGCGTGCTGCAGGTTCCCGCGATAGCCACGGTGGCCGTGGTCCTGGTCGGCGGGGCCGCGCTGGCCGCGCGCGCACAAGCGCCGATCGCCGACCTGGGGGTTGCGGAGCGGCTGCTCGACAGCGGCCAGCCGGAAAAAGCCGCCGAATTGCTCGAGAAGGTTGTGGCGGAAAAGCCGGATCTTGCCGCGGCGCACTACCTGCTCGGCAACGCATATCTGAATAGCGAGAAGAATGAAAAGGCCGAAGCGGAGTACGTGAAAGCGGTCGGGCTGGACAACGAGAATCTGGCTTACAAAATAAATCTGGGGGTCGCCTATCTGAGAATGGAGCAGCCGAATCCAGCGCTGGCGCAATTCAGGGAGGTGCTGTCAAAAGACCCGGAGAACCATTCGGCCCAGTTTAATGTGGCGATCGCCTATAACGAACTGAAAGACTACGACAAATCATTGGCGGCAATCGACAAGGCCCTGGCAATCAAGGCCGATGATCCGAAGTCCTACTGGCTGAAAGGCGAGGCCTATCTGGGAAAGAAGGACGCGGGGCAGGCGATCGCCGCTTTTCAAAAGGCTCTATCGCTGGACGGCAAGTTTGCCTCGGCGCAGAGCGGCCTTTGCAGGGCGTACTGGCAGCAGAACAATCTGGAGCAAGCGAAGGGCTGTTACCAGAAATATGTAGAGCAGCACCCCAATGACGAAGCGGCGCGGAAGAATCTCGACCTGATCACGCAGTCCTCGGGGCGCTCCGGCGGCACCAGGAGCCAAGCGCAGTCCCCAGCAAAGCCCTGAGGCCGAAAAAAGTTTCCTCCCATGTAGGAGTCACCACCCCGTGCGGCCGACAAGGCGGCGCGGGCTGGCATTGCCGCGAATTAAATGGGGGTGTGCGCCCGGCACAACAGGGTTATAGACGATGCAATTTTGGCGCTAGCGGGTAGGAGGCTGGGCGAGGCCGAAGGCACCTTACAGACGAAGGCCCTAGACGAGCGATCGGATCAATTCCGCGTGGCCGAGAGCGGCGGGTGAAATTCCCTTTCCTGGCCAAAACAACTCCGCAATCATTTCAAGTCCCGCCACCAATCGCGGGCCGGGGCGGGAGAAATGGCCGTTGGCGTCCACGGCGAAGACACTGCCATTGCGGACGGCGGGCAGGTCGGCCCAGCCATCCGGGAGCGGCAGCTCGGCGAATTCGCGCGCAGCCTTCTCGACGTCATATCCGCACGGCATGACAAGGACGGTATCGGGCCGCGCATGCAGCACCTGCTCCCACGAAACACGGTAGGAGGGCTGGCCGGGGCGTCCCAGCATGTCCTCTCCGCCGGCGAGAGCGACCATCTCCGGAACCCAGTGGCCGGCACAATAGAGCGGGGAGAGCCATTCGAGGCAGACGACGCGCTGCTTTTTGGCGGCGTTTGCGCAGATCCGAGCAACGCGGGCCACGCGCGCTTCCAAGTCGTTCACCAGCTTATCGGCGCGGGGACGGTAACCCGTCGCGTCGCCGACGGCGCGGATATCGTTCCAAACCTCGCGCAGCGAATCGGCCGATAGCGTAAGCACGCTTGGAGGGGACGGCTGGGGTGCAAGCGTTGTGGCGAGGTCGTCGGGCGAAGTGGCGCAAACGTGGCAGAGATCCTGCGTGATGATCAAATCGGGAGCGAGGCCGAGGAGCAGTTCACGATCCACGGAATAGATGCTCTCGCCGCGGGCCAGCAGTTCGCGCACCCGCGAGTCGATCACGGCGGCGGGCGAGGAAGGATCAACACGCGATCGGATCAGCGTGGGCTTCCGGCGCACGCTCGCCGGATAATCGCATTCGTGCGAGACGCCGACCAGCGAATCTTCAAGACCGAGAGCGCACACAATTTCCGTGGCGGAGGGCAGCAGAGAGCAGATGCGCATGGGTGGAGTCTAGCAGAACGGAAAACCCCGCGGCCAGAGGGCCACTGACCGCGGCTACTGATACAGCAGATATTTCTCGCGGGTGGCGCGGAAGGCCGTGATTTCGTCCTCCCAGCCGAGAACGATATTTGCGGGGGCATCGCCCTTCAACATGCGGTCAATGGTGGCCTGAGAGCCGACCAGATCGATCATGCCCTTGAGATCGAAATTCTTCGGATAGAGCTTTGCGAGCGCTTCTCCCATTTCGATGCCGAGAAGGATTGGAAATACGCTCCCGCGATCGAAGACGACGAGCGCGACGCCCTCACAGCGCTGGTCCTTGTACATCCCGGATTTAGGCGTGAAGCGCGTGGCCACGAAATGGACGGCGGGGATATGCCGGCCGTTCAGATACGCCGCCAGTTCTTCGCCGCGAATCCAGGGCGCGCCGACTAGCCCGAACGGGCGGTCAGTTCCCCGCCCCACGGATACGCCGCCGGCCTGAAGCAATTCGACTCCCGGATAGAGGATGGCGTCGTCGAGCGAGCGAAGATTGGGCGAGGGAGGAATCCAGGTGAGCCCGGTGGATTCGTAGTAGTCCGTGCGCTTCCAATCCTGCATGGCGATGACGTGCAGGTCCGCTCCAATATGATTCTCGGCGTTGAACATCTGCGCGAGCTCGCCGACGGTCATTCCGTGGCGGATGGGCATGCGGAAATAGCCGACGAAGTTCAGGCGATCGAGATCGAGGACAGGCCCTTCGACCTCGAGGCCGCCGATGGGATTCGGGCGATCCAAGACGTAGAAGGAGATGCGGCGCTTCGCGGCCTCTTCGAGACAATACGCCATAGTGGTCGTGTAGGTGTAGAAGCGGACGCCGGCGTCCTGAATATCGAAGACGAGGGCGTCGAGGCCGCGGAGCATGTCGTCGGTGGGGCGGCGGGTGTCGCCGTAGAGGCTGTAGATGGACAGACCCGTCGCGGCATCCTGACCGGAGCGCACGGCTTCGTCGGCGGCGCCGGCAATGCCATGCTCGGGACTGAAGATCGCGACGAGACGCAGGTCAGGAGCGTGCGCGAGCAGATCGATCGTCGAGCGGCCATCGCGGGCGAGGCCGGTGTGATTGGTAATCAGGCCGAGGCGTTTTCCGGACAGCGGAGTAAATTTTTGCTCGACGAGGACGTCGAGGCCGGTGAGCGTGTGCCCGGAGCGAAGCTGCGGACGTTGCGAACCGAGGCCGCGCCAGAGGAGAGAAACATTCGACGACGCCGTAGCTGTCGCCGCCGCGGGAGAAGTAGATTGCTCGAGAGCCGCAGCGACCGCGGTTGCGACGCGCGAACGAAGGCTGGAGAGCGGCGGGCGAGGATGCGGGTGAACGCTGTTGGCCAGCAGGATATAGAAGGACTCAGTGCCGGGATCGATCCAGACAGCGGTGCCCGTAAATCCGGTGTGGCCGTAGGAAGCGCCCACCGGGAACAGATCGCCGCGTGGTGAAGAGAAGGTGGAATCGATGTCCCAACCGAGGCCGCGGAGCGAAGGAACCCAAGGGGGCTGCTCGGGTTGGGTGGCGAGAGCGACGCTTTCCGCGGTCAGCAGGCGCTTCCCGTCGGACGTCTTTCCGCCTGCGAGGAGCAAGAAACAAAATTTGGCGAGGTCGTCGGCCGTGGAGAACAGGCCGGCGTGGCCGGCGACTCCGCCCATGCCGCGGGCGCGCGGGTCGTGAACGACGCCACGAAGCAAATGGCCCCGTCCTGATCCGGCTTTTGCGCCTTCGGGCAGATCGATTTCCTCCGTGGGTGCGATGCGCGGCCGCCAGGAAGCGGGCGGAACGAACCGTGTATCTTGCATGCCCAGCGGCGCGAAAAAAGTTTTTTGGGCGAATTCATTGAGCGGCTCGTCGGAAAGGCGCCGGACGATTTCGCCGAGGAGGATGAAATCGCAATCACTGTAAACGAAAATCATGCCCGGTGGCGCGACGGGCTCGGCGTCGTAAATCCATCGCAGGACCTGCTCGGTGGTTGCGTCGTCGGGCGTCTTGGAGATCGGCGGAAGGCCGCCGGTATGCGTCATGAGCTGGCGAATGGTGATTTGGTCTTTGCCATTGGATTTGAATTCGGGAATGTAGCGGGAGACCGGATCGGCGATGCGCAATTTGCCCTGCTCCATCAACTTCAGAATGGAGGGAGTCGTGGCGAAGACCTTGGTGAGCGAGGCGAGATCGAAAATCGTGTCGAGGGTCATGGGCTCGCGCCCGGGGAGCACGGCGCGGGAGCCGTAGGCATGGCGGAAGATGACGCGACCGCGATGGCCGACCAGAAGGACGGCGCCGGGGAGCTCGTCGTCGGCGATGGATTTTTCTATCGCCGCACCGGCCGCGGAAAAATCGAAAGCAGGACCGCGCTCGGGCTTCGCTTCCTGTGCGGCAGGCGGGCTGCCGGCAGGGAATAGCGCAAAGCAGAGCAGCGCGGAGAAAGCGACCGAGAGATGAGGAAACACGCGCAAGGGCCTGAAGTTGTGCGTCATTTTCCCCTGTGTTATAACCAGCCGGAGATGCAAGGGTCAACTCCGCTCCTCGTTGCGCGGCGCTTTGTTTGATGCAATGCCCGCGCGCCACGCTTTAATTCTCCTCATTTTCCTTCTTGCCGCACTGCCCGCAGCCACCCACACGGACGAAGCGCCGGCAATCAAACCGCTGTCTCCTGCGCAGCGGCAGTGGGTGGACGAGACGCTCGCGCAGATGAGCATGGACGAAAAGGTCGGCCAGGTCGTGTTCCCCACCTATTTCGGGGCATTTGAGTCGGTGGAAAGCGCGGGCTTCAAAGAGCTGATGACCCAGGTAAAGGAAGACCACATCGGGGGCTTCATCCTGGCAACAAGGCGAGGGCCGCGCGGGATCGAGCTGAGCCATGTGTATGAGACGGCGGTGCTGACGAACGAACTCCAGAATGCTGCGAAACTTCCGCTGCTGATCGGGGCGGATTTCGAGCACGGAACCGTGATGCGCGTGGAAGAGGGCACGTCGTTCCCGCACGCGATGGCGGTGAGCGCCACGGGGCGGCCGGAAGACGCCTATGCGATGGGGCGGGTGACGGCGATCGAAGCGCGGGCTATGGGAGTGCACTGGGTGTTCGCGCCGGTGGCAGACGTGAACAGCAATCCGGACAACCCGGTCATCAATATCCGGTCGTTCGGCGAAGACCCGAAGCGCGTGGCGGAGTACGTGGCGCAGTTCGTGCGCGGCGTGGAAGAAAACGGG
This sequence comes from Candidatus Acidiferrales bacterium, assembly GCA_035624135.1. Lineage (GTDB taxonomy): Bacteria > Acidobacteriota > Terriglobia > Acidiferrales > UBA7541 > JOPF136. The sequence continues at coordinate 6,289 of DASPSB010000338.1, forward strand.
GCGATGGCCACTGCAAAACATTTTCCCGGCCACGGGGACACTTCGATTGATTCGCATCTGGACCTGCCGCTGGTTACGGCGAGCCGGGAGCGGCTGAACGATGTGGAATTCGTGCCGTTCGAGGTGGCGATCGGGGCGGGCGCGGAAGCGGTGATGACGGCGCATTTGGCGGTGCCCGCGCTCGAGCCGAATCCGGACACGCCAGCGACGTTATCCGAGCGCGTGCTGACGGGAGTGCTGCGTGATGAGTTGCACTTCCAAGGGCTGGTGATTACGGACGCGCTCGATATGGGAGGAGTGACGAAAGGGTTTCCACCGGGCGAAGTCGCGGTGCGGGCGCTACTGGCGGGTGCCGACGTGCTGCTAATGTCGCCGGTGACGGATGCGGCGCTGGCCTCGGTGCGCGATTCCGTAAGCTCGGGTCGTGTGCCCATGACGCGGCTGGACGAGGCGGTGCGACACGTGCTGGAGGCGAAAGCTCGGCTGGGACTCGATAAACAGCGTGAGGTGGACATCGAGAAACTGGGCGAGGTGTTCGGAAGGCCGGAATTTCAGGCCACGGCAGCAGATATCGCGGCGCGCGGAGTGGCGCTGCTGCGAAACGACGCGGGACTGGTGCCGCTCGATCCGCGGACGACGAAGCGCGTGTTGCTGCTAGCCGTTTCCGCGGACCCAGACACGGTGCCGGCGGAGCCGTTCGAGCGGGAGTTGCGCGCGCAGCTGGATGCCGTGGAATCCGTGCATGTGGACACGAAATATTTCCGCGTGGAGGAGACGCATCTGCCGCCGCCGGAGAGCTACGACCTGGCGATTTGCGCGGTGACGGTGCGCACAGCGGATAGGAAAGGAACGATCGGGTTACCGGCGAACGAGGCGGAGATGATTCACGCGCTTCTGCGCGCCGGGAAACCCGTGATTATGGTGGGCCTGGGCAGCCCGTACCTGATGGAGAGTTTTCCGGAGGCGGGGACTTGGCTCGCGGCGTTCAGCACGGCGGATGTGGCGCAGCGCGCGGCGGCGCAGGCGCTGCTAGGCACGTTTGCAGTGAGTGGGAAATTGCCGGTGAGTCTCCCGGGCGCGGCGCCGCACGCACTGCGGGTGGGCGATGGGATGACGACGGCGGCGATTCCGATGGCGCTTCACCCGGCATCGGCAGAGATGGAATCGCGGTTCGAGCGCGTGTTCGCGCTGGTCGGTAACCCCAACGGCGAACCAACTTCTGGAGTACTGCGCATCGGCTATCGGGGCGAAGAGGTGGTTCATCTATTGAGCGAGCGGCGGCCGGCCCTGCAGCTCGGGTCGAATGTGCCTTCTGCACTACGCCCCGATCTCGAAAGGATCTATAGAGACGGACCCATACGAACCACATTGATCGCGCGCCTGGTCCAAACAAAGCAGCTCTCACTGGACACGCCGCTGGCCACAGTTCTTCAGGGCACGCGCCTGGTTCCGGCGACCGGCTGGAAAGACGTGACACTTCGCCGACTGCTGGAAGGCACTTCAGGCCTAGAGCTGGTGCACCGGGCGGGGGGTGACAAGGGCGAGGTTCAAGACGTTCTGAGTTTCAGCGACGGGGAGGGATCGCGCGATGCCCGCGAGGAGGCGGAGCGCGAGATCGAAGCAATCATCGTAACAACTTTGACGGGGATGAAGTACGTGCCTGCGGCTGAAAAGCTGCTGTTTGAACCCCTCAGTTTCTCCTGTGCCGGAGTTATGGTGGACTGCGAGGGAAGCGCACTGGCGCTCGTCGGCCAGCTTTGGCTCAACGGCGGGATATATGCTCATAGGCGCCTGTTGAGCCGACAGACGGTTGAGCAGTTTACAGCTCCGAAACGGGAACAAGGCAGGGCCTTCACGGCGGGGTGGAAGATTTCGGAGGTTCCCGGCCACTCATTTTCTTCGCGCAGTTATGGATGGGCAGACCCACCCTCGGAATCGCTGTGGATGGACCCGGAACACGAACTCTTCGTAGTCCTCCTCGTGCCTGGACCGCATAATTGGAGTGAAATGAATCCGACAGGTTTCTCCCCGCCTCCCGAGTCGCGACGCGCGCGGGCCTATGACGCTATTTTTGCGGCGCTCGGGCTGGAAACCGCGAAATAGCGGTCCACCACGATGCCGAAACATCCCACAAGCGCGCCCGCAACCGAGCAGAAGAATCCCCGGACGCGGGGGATTGACCTGCGGACGACGCGGGAAATTGTGCGCGCGATGAATCGCGAGGATGCGGAAGTACCGCGAGCGGTGGCACGCGCGATTCCGCAAATCGCGCTGGCTGCGGATGCGATTGCTTCAGCGCTGGCGCGCGGCGGGCGGCTGATCTACGTTGGAGCAGGAACGAGTGGGCGGCTGGCGGCGCTCGATGCGGCGGAATGTCCGCCGACGTTTGGCGTGCCGCGCGAAATGGTGGTGGCGCTCATCGCCGGAGGCGCGCGCGCGTTGACAGCGGCAGTCGAGGGCGCCGAGGACGATGCAGCGGCGGGAGGGCGCGACCTGCGGCGAGCGCGATGCTCCAAGCGCGATGTGGTGGTAGGCCTTTCGGCGAGCGGGAGGACACCGTTCGTGCTTGGGGCGCTCGAGGCGGCGCGGCGGGCGGGAGCGCGGACGATTGCGGTCGTGTGCAACCGCGGCACGCTGTTAGCGCGCGCGGCGGAGATCGCGATCGTGGCAGAGACGGGGCCGGAAGCAATCGCGGGATCGACGCGGCTGAAAGCAGGTACCGCGCAGAAACTGATTCTGAACATGCTGAGCACGGCGGCGATGATTCGGCTGGGACGTGTGTACGACAATTGGATGGCGGGCGTGGCGCAGACGAACCGGAAACTGCGCGCGCGGGCGGTGGGAATCCTGCGCGAGGCAGCGGGAACAGGCGAAGCTGCAGCCAGAAGAGCGCTCGCGGGCGCGCGCGGAGATTTGAGGGTCGCGCTGGTGATGTTGAAACGAGGAGTGACGAGGGATCAGGCGGAATTTGCGCTGGCAGCGGCGAGTGGAGATTTGAGGGGGGCGGTTGGAGAGAGGAGGTGGAGGAGGTAGAGGAGGTAAAGGAGGTAAAGGAAGTAGAGGAAGAAGCCGGAAGGAGTGAGACGCCCGCGGGAAGCCGGCGCCAACAAGAAGAAACCCGACGGGATGCCAGCGAAACTCGATGGATAAATTTCTGATAACTGGGGGAAGGCGGCTGGAAGGCACGGTAGCCGTGAGCGGCGCGAAGAATGCCGCGCTGCCCGCCATGGCTGCGGCGCTGCTGACGGATCAATCCGTAGTGCTGCACAACGCTCCACGGGTGCGCGACATTTCGACGATGGGACGCCTGCTGGCGCACATCCAGGCGGAGGTTGAAATTCCGGCGGCCGGAGGCGGCGCGGTGCGAATCCGCACCGAGAAGATTTCACATGCGGAAGCGCCATACGACCTGGTGCGGACGATGCGCGCATCGGTGCTGGTGCTGGGGCCGCTGGTGGCGCGAACCGGCTACGCACGCGTGTCGTTGCCGGGGGGATGCGCGATTGGAGCCCGGCCGGTGGACCTGCACATCAAAGCGCTGGAGCAGATGGGCGCGCAGATCGGGACCGAGCACGGTTACATCGAAGCGCGCGCGCCCGCGGGCGGTTTGCGCGGGGCGCACATCGTGTTCGAGAAAATCACGGTCACCGGCACGGAAAACGTGCTGATGGCGGCGGCGCTGGCGAGCGGAAAAACGGTGCTGGAGAATTGCGCGCGAGAGCCCGAAGTCGGGGACCTCGCGGAGTTGCTGGTGAAGATGGGCGCGCGAATCGAGGGCGTGGGAACGGCGACAATTCGAGTCGAGGGCGCGGGACATCTGGGTGGCGCCGAGCACACCGTGATTCCCGACCGGATCGAGACAGGCACGCTGGTCGCTGCCGCCGCGATCACGGGCGGGAATGTGAGAATCACACGCGCGGAGCCGGCGCACATCGCAGCAGTGATTGCAAAACTGAGCGAAACGGGCGCAGCGATTGACACTTTTGAACCGGGAACACTTTGCGTGCAAGGCAGCGGTCAGCCCGCTCCCGCCGACGTGACCACGCAGGAATATCCGGGATTCCCGACGGACATGCAGGCGCAGTACATGGCGCTGGCGACGCAGGCGGACGGCACGTCCGTAATCACGGAAACGATATTCGAGAACCGCTTTCTGCACGCGAGCGAAATGGCGCGAATGGGTGCGGATATTGCGATCGAAGGACGCCGCGCGGTGGTGCGTGGCCCTTCGCGGCTGACCGGAACGGCGGT
>DASPSB010000170.1:0-6710 GCA_035624135.1 Candidatus Acidiferrales bacterium
CAGCGGCACCAGTTGCGCGGTTCTGGTGGCCAGCTCGTCGCCGCTCGACCAGTTCATCGTCCGGCATCCCGATTATTTCTTCTCCAGCCCGCCGGAGCACGCCTTTATCCAGCCCGACAATCTCGAAATTCTGCTCAACCATCTGAAATGCGCCGCCTTCGAACTGCCGATCGATCCTGATGAAACCTTCGGCGCGGTCGATCTCCTCGAAATCTGCGAGCATCTCGAACGCTCCGGCTATCTCCACCGCAGCGGCGGCTCGTGGCACTGGACGCAAGAGGCCTATCCCGCCGACACGGTCAGCCTTCGCTCCGTGACCTCCGACAATTTCGTGATCGTGAATAGGGCTGCGGGTGAAGACGGCGAGCCCGAAGTAATCGGCGAAGTGGATTTTCCCAGCGCGCTCGCCACGGTGCATCCGAAGGCCATCTACCTCCACCAGGGCGAGCAGTATCACGTGGACCGCCTGGACTTCGACCAGCGCAAAGCCTACGTGCGCCCCGTGAACGCCGATTACTACACCGACGCCGTGCGCTACACACAAGTGCGCGTGCTCGAGCCCGCTGAAGAAGAGCGCGTAGCCGGCCCCGCGTGCCGCTCGCATGGCGACGTATTGGTGCGCTCGCAGGTGGTCGGCTTCAAGAAAATCAAATTCTGGACCAACGAAAACGTCGGCGACGGCAAGCTCGAACTTCCCGAAAACGAAATGCACACCACCTCCTACTGGATCACGCTCGAACGCGCACTGGTCGAATTGCTCCCGTTTTCCATCTCCGAGCGCCAGAACGGCATGCTCGGCCTCCTCTATGCGCTTGAATCCATGGCGGCCCTTCTGCTGATGTGCGATCGGCGCGATCTCGGCACGGCGATCGGCGAACGCCCGCGGAAGCCTGGCGCTGCGGGGGCACGGCCCGTCGAGGCCGTGCAATCGTCATCCCTGGCCACTCCACGCGGCGGGCAGGAAATTTTCGAACCCAATTTGTACCTCTACGACGCCTACCCGGGCGGCATCGGCTTCTCCCAACCGCTCTTCGACCTGCACGCCACTGTTTTGGCGCGCGCGCGCGAACTCGTCTCCTCCTGCCCCTGCGAACGGGGCTGCCCTTCCTGCGTCGGCCCCGCACCCGATTCCGGCGAACGCACGAAACAGGTGGCGCTCGCAATCCTCGAGCGCCTCTGCGGCTAGCGGCCCGGTGAAATGAATTCCCTGCTCCCAGACCGGCTCTCGCGCCTAGCGGCACTGCGTCCCGTGCCGCGGTCTTCTGCGTGCGAAGAGCGGGCTGCCGAATCCCTGCCGGCAGCCGCCGAAGAACTCGCGCGCATGGTCGCGGCCACCCCGCTTCGCAATTCGCACGGTGAATGTCTGTCTGTCCGCCGATGGTTCGACGGCCACGACTGCGCCGCCTCGGTGGATTCCGCGCTTCGCCGCCTGCTCGCAGCGGTCCCGCAGGAGGCTCTCGATCCTTCCCAATGGCTCTTCCTCGACACGGAAACCACCGGTCTCGCCGGCGGGACGGGGACCTATGCCTTCCTGGTCGGCCTGGCCTGGTGGGACGCGGGCGGCCTCGAAGTCGAACAGCTATTCCTTCGCGATTACAGTGAGGAGCACGCTGTGCTGGAGACTCTCGCTGCCCGAATGGCCGAACGCCGTGTGCTCGTCACATTCAACGGGCGATCATTCGACTGGCCTCTTCTCGAAACGCGCTACCGCATGACGCGGCGGATCCAAGCCTCGCCCCCTGCGGCGCATCTCGACCTGCTGCACCCGGCGCGCCAACTTTGGCGCTTGAAACTCGGCTCCGTCCGCCTGATGGAGCTCGAACAGCACGTGCTGGTCCCACTTGGCGGAATCGACTGGCGCCGCGAGGGCGACATCCCCGGCGCACTCATCCCGCAGGCGTATTTTTCTTATCTTCGCGGCGGCGGCCCGGAAGCGCTCTCCCAAGTCTTCCGCCACAATCAGATGGACCTGCGCGGTCTCGCCGCGCTCGCCGCGCGCCTCGTCTCCCTTCTGACGGATCCCGACGCCGCAACTTCCGATGCCCTCGAACTCTACGGCCTTTCCCGCCTCGTCGAACGCTGCGGCGCACCGCAAGAGGCGCGCCGGCTCTTTGAACGAGCGCTCGCCGCGGGCCTGCCCGAAGAGGCCGACCGCGCCGCGCGCCGTGAGCTCGCGCGTCTGGCAAAACGGGAGCAGGATTTCGAGCGCGCCACTGAGTTGTGGGAAGATCTGCTCGGCGAATCGCGGGACGGCCTCGATGCCTACGAGCAGCTCGCCATTTACTACGAACATCGCGCCCGCGCTCCCGAGCGCGCGCTGGAGCTCACGCGACAGGCGTTCGCAACGCTCCGCAAGGCGTGGCAGCGCGGCCGTGTGCCGCCCGCCGTCTATCGCCGCCTGCGCGAACGCCTCAGCCGCCGGCTTGAGCGCCTGGAGGGCCGCACCGCCTTGCGCCCGACTGCACCCCAACTATTTGCTTCCGGCGGCTCGCCCCGCGCATCAAAGAGAAATCCCGTTTCGAGTGCCCTGCGGGCGCCGCCTCGAAGGCCCGTTTAGGCGCAAAGACCGGATAGCCGGCCGGCGCGCGCGAAGTGCAAACTTATCGGGAGGTGGGATATGGCCAGCGTCGGTGATGCCTATTTTCAGCAGCAATTGGCAGTCAGGCGGGAGCGTCTCCAAGCCATCAATGAGCGCAACGGCGCGTCCGCGGAAATCAACCGCCTGGTGGCCGAAGTGGACGCGGCGCTCGCACGCCTGGACAGCGGCACGTTTGGGATCTGCGAAGTCTGCGGCGGAACGATCGACGCAGACCGACTAGTCGCCGATCCGCTGGCTCGCGTCTGCCTTGAAGAACTGCCTCCCGAGGAGTTGCGGCGTATCGAAGCGGATCTCGAGGCCGCCGGGCGAATCCAGCGCGCCCTTCTCCCTCCTCAAAATCTTTCGGTGCACGGCTGGGAGGTGCATTACCGCTATGAGCCCGTCGGGCACGTGAGCGGCGACTATTGCGACCTGATCGTGAGCAACCAGCCTTCGGGCGAGCTCGTCTTCCTGCTGGGCGACGTCGTCGGAAAAGGCGTGGCGGCCTCGCTTTTGATGTCCCATCTTCACGCCATGTTCCGCAGTCTGGTTACAGTGCGCCAGCCGCTCGCGCAAATGCTCTCCGTAGCCAGCCGCCTTTTCTGTGAGAGCACGGCTGCAGGCCAATACGCTACGCTCATCGCCGGGCGCGCCGACTCCGCAGGGCACCTTGAACTCGCGAGTGCCGGCCACCCGCCCGGCCTCTTGCTGCGCGATGCCGGCGTGACGCGCATCGAATCGGGCGGATTCCCGCTCGGCATGTTTACCGAAGCTCATTTCTCCACTCAGTGCTTCGACCTGTGCCCCGGCGACGCTTTGCTGGTTTATTCCGACGGCCTCACCGAATCACGCAACAGCGCCGGCGAGGAGTACGGCTTCTCGCGCCTCGAACAGTTCGCGAGCAACCGCCGCGGTTCCTCCCCGGCCGATCTCGTCGGCGCTTGCTTTACCGAGCTTCGTTCTTTCTCCGGCTCCCAGCGGCGCGCCGACGACGTAACGCTGATGGCCCTGCGCCGCACGGCGTAATCGCGCCCCATGTTCCGCGGGGGCAGGGCACGGCGTGCCCCTGCCACCACTTCTTCGGCGGATTCCTCACGCCCGTCTTGACACGTAGCACGACGCTCTCGCAAAGTTAGACAGGCAGCGCACTGGCTGCCCGCAATCCCTTGGGGCCTCTCCAACATCACGTCGTCCAATTCATCGAACACTACGCCTACGGCGGCATTTTTGCCCTGTTGGTTCTCGGCATCGTGGGCGTGCCATTACCCGACGAATTCCTGCTCACTTACGTCGGCTATCTGGTTTTTCGCCGCAATCTGAGCTTCGCCCCGGCCCTGGCTTCCGCGTTTGCCGGGAGCGCCTGCGGCATCACCGTCAGCTACATTTTGGGGCGCACTGCAGGTGCCTGGGTGGTGCACCGATTTGGCCGCTGGCTCCATGTTGGCGACACGGAGCTGAAACGTGCGCACGATTGGTTCGAGCGTCTGGGAGGATGGTCGCTCACTGTGGGCTATTTCGTCGCCGGAGCCCGTCACCTCACCGCCATCGCCGCCGGTATGGCGGATTTTGAGCCTCCAAAATTCGCCGCCTTTGCGTACATGGGAGCGCTGCTGTGGACCACTTCCTTCATCGGCCTGGGTATCTATCTCGGTGAAGGCTGGCACGAAGGCAGCCGCCCCATCCGCCATCTTTCTCTGGTCGCGCTCGCCGCCCTCGCTGTCGCCGAGCTCGGGTATCTTCTCTGGCGCATCCACCACGGCCGTTCCGCCAGCGTCCCTCCCGGCTCTCCAGGGCCGAACTGAGCAGCCCGCTTCACCTCACTGGCCATCGTGGGAGCGTGACATATCGATTCCCATGAATCACGGAATCGGACCCGTCGGTTGGATTCGAGCTTCTCAGGACTCTTGCTTAACGAGGGAGCGCAAACGATTTTCCCAGTTCGAGAGGTACGGCAATATAGGCGATCTCATCCCCCTCGGTTCGGCGCGGCTGCTCCGGTGCCGCCGGCCATCCGATCGCGCGCGTCACTTCGTCGTAAGCCGTCCGGTCCGCACCGTCCACCACCAGGCACTCCGCTGCCACACAGCGCAGGAACACGCCACCCTGCGGCGTTTGGAACTCGAAATAATTCGGCCTCCGCAACAATCGAGCGCGGTCTTCGTAGCGCATCTGGAGCGCCTGGCTGATGCCCCCGAACAGCCTCGCTGCATCCTCATCGCCTGCCGTGGCAATGCGCCACAACAGCAGCGAGCGCGGCAACTTCGTTCCCGGCGCCGGTTTCGCCTCGGCGTATATCGCGTACTCATCGCCGGTCCACGCGGAGGCCAGCTCCTTTGCGCGGGCCGGGCCCATGAATTCCTTCAGCCATTCCATCAGGAGGAATTCTCCTCCCACGCTGCTTTCGAGCTTTTTCCACTGCCGCGCAGCGTTTCCCGATAGCGCCGGCAATTTCACCTTCGCCGGCTGTACGTCGCGAAAATACAAATCGGGATGCAGGACCTGCTGTGTAGATGTCGGAGGGTGTTCGAATACGCGGTTGAAGCCTTCCCACCCGTCGTACTGCCGCAGCAGAGCCTGCGTGAATACGGCGCCCGAAAGATAAGGGAACAGCAATGTGTCGCGGACGAATTGCGGCGCCGAATCGAATTTCGGGGACTTGTCCCCTCCGGTCATCATGTCGGGGTCCAGCAATTTGTCCAGGTCGGGTGACTCGCGGACGCTCGCGCCCTTGTCACGCAGAGTCCAGTCCAGCATGGCCGCGAATGCGGAGCCTTCCAGCACTGCGTGCCGCGCGAACTCAGCATCGTCATTCGGCTTTGCCGCGTCGGCCCACTTCTCAATGGAGAAGTGCTCGTCCTGCAACGCGTGGGTCAGCTCGTGCGCCATCACCTCGCGCTGATCGGCGGGCTCAATCCAGTCGGCAATGTAGAATTCGCGCGATTTCGGGTCATAGAGTCCGGCGATCTGCTCGGTGAGCAGGTCCAGCAGAAACGGCTCCCAATCCAGGCTCTCCGGAATCAACCCGAGTTTCTTTCCCATCAGCTCGTCCGCGAGCCGCTCCCGCTTCTCTTTTTCCTTCTGGAAATCCTTCAGCACATACTGCCGGATTTCTTCGCGCGAACGGATACTCTTCTTCAGCTCTCCCTTCTGCGGAAGATGCAGGATTTCACTCATCTGCCTGAGGACTTCGTCGGCGGCTTTCAGGAAATCCGCGTGCGACTGTCCGGGAAGCGGGGGAACCACAAGCTGTTCAGCCCCCGTCGTGGGATGCTCTTGGGCTTCGACTCCCCGCCAGCCCCCGCTCACTGCGGCGAATGCCGCTGCCGCCAGAGCCAGCAACACCCTTCGAATCGGCCGCTTTCTTTTCACGGAATCTCCTGGACCCTCCCGGTTAGACGCAGAGTGAAGCCGAAAGGAGGCACGCCTGGCTCCGCTGCGGGAAGGAATCGAACTTGCACCCGGACTCCTTTAAGATGGGGCCGCCTCGGTTCCGATAATGGAACAGAGTGTACGATTTGGTATAGTCTTCATTCATATTTCAAGCTTTCACTTGAGGTTCCGATGCAAGCCGGCACCCGCCTTCGGCAGGCACGAGAGCGATTGGGCCTTACCTTTCGCGACGTCGAACAGGCCAGCCACGAACTGGCCGCCCGTCTCGGCCGCCCTGAGTTTATCATCCATATCAGCCGGCTTGCCGACATCGAAAATCACGGGATCGTGCCCAATCTCCACCGGCTTTTCTCCCTCTGCACCATCTACCACCTCGATCTCGGTGAAGCCCTCACTTGGTTCGGCCTGCCTCTCGCCGAAATGTACCGCGATGGCGCCCATTTCCCCGGCCTTCGCACTCATCCCGCAGCCCCGCCTGTCAGCGTCCGTATCCCCATCCGGCTCGATCCCGGCTTTGATCCCCGCTGGACCGATGATTTCACCCGCCGTGTGGAGAGTTGGGGTTACCTGGAACCGGGGTTGACAAACGGTAAGCGCCGCTATTGCCTCGGTTACATTGGCCTGGAAGACCACACCATGGATCCCCTTGTCCGTCCAGGAAGTCTCGTCCTCGTGGACCCCGATCGCGACAAGGTGCTGAACTCCGGCTGGAATAACGAATTTGACCGTCCCATCTACTTTG
>DASPSB010000174.1:0-2096 GCA_035624135.1 Candidatus Acidiferrales bacterium
ACGAAGGCTCCGCGCCGTCCCGCATCGTTCCATGTTTTGCCCAGATGATCTCCCTGGTAGCTGCCCTGGAGCGTTACAGCCGGCATCGCATGGGTGAGGTGCGCAGCCAACGGCGGGTAGAACACATCTTCGTTGTGGCAAATTTCATCGCTGGCCATCACCGGCCGGGTCGAAATCTTCACGTTGTTGGCGGTCACGCTCACGGTACCGTGCTGAGCGCCGAACTGGAAAGCAATGGGGCTCGATTCAACGGCCACGATTGTGGACAAGAGCGGCCCGGCCTGCGCCTGCGCAAAGCGCACGAGCGCCGCGCGCTGCTCGGAAGCGGCCCGCGCGTCCACAATCATCACCGCGCGCGCCGGGAGCGGGTTGGAGTAGGGATTGCCGAGCGTGGCGCTGGCGCGGACGACGGCAATCACGCTCAGCCCGTCCAATTTCACGCCCTCCCAGCTTCCGGCCTGGACGCGCCAGGCGAGCACCGCCTCGTCTCCGGTCAGCCCCACTTCGCCGTTGGCAAAGCATGGCCCGGTGTACACATCGGCGGTACGAAATTCAGCGTAATCGCCCGATATCGTCGTGGCGTTCGTGTCCGCGGGCGTGCGAGCGAGGGCCGGCCCGGCGAGAATCAAAACAGCAGCGACGATGAGGAATGCGGTTTTCATCTTTCTGCCTCCCAGACAACTTTAGATGAGATTCTCCTACGAATCGCTGCGTCCAGCAATGAGCCGCCGAGTGCCAGGTGCGTTCCCGGGCAGGCTCACTCCATGCGGCAGCAGCCGCGGCCCTCGCGGCACTCGTCCAGCCCGGCAATCCTGCCGTCGGGCCCGATCAACGATTGCGTGACGGCGCACCAGAACGGGCCGGCCTTCTGGGCTTCGAGCGACTCGGGATGTTCGTGGTCTGCGGTGTCGTAGAACATCGTCTTGGCGCGGAGGCAGCAGCAGACCTCGCGCCGCGCAATGAGCTTCGGGACGAGTGCCATGGCTACTCCCTCCCCGCAGCGAGAATGGCCCGCTTAACAGCGACGCGGGCGAGCTGCACCTTGTATTTGTTGCCGCTGAGCGGGTGCGAGCCTCGTACCGCCGCTTCTCCCGCCTTCGCCGCGGCTTCGGCACCGAATGCCTTCCCCGCCAGCGCATGTTCCGCCTCAGGCGAGCGCCAGGGCACAGGAGCCACATGGCCCATGACGATGCGCGCTTCTTGGACCGTTCCGCCCTCTATCCGGAGCGCAACCGATGCCGTTGCGAGCGGCCAATCGAGCGCCTGCTTCTCGCGCACCTCGTAGGTCGCGGTCTTCCAGTTGGCCGCGGCTTCGGGGATCAGCACCGCGGTAACGATCTCGTTGGAAGCCAGGGTGTACTCCCGTTGTTGCTCGTCGTGAGGGGCGCGGAAGAATTTCTCAAGAGCCACCTTGTGCGGGCCCGCGCCGCCGGCGATTTCAACCGAAGCGCCCAGGGCAACCAGCATCGGCGCCAGGCTGGATGGGTTAACAAAATAGGCGGGTCCGTCGTTGCCGAGGATCGCGTGGTAGCGGTTGTCGCCTCCCGGCACGAGCGCTTTGCCCTTGGCGTCGCGGGCCAGAAGGCCAAACCCGTTGCGGAAATACCAGCAACGAGGACGCTGGCAAAGATCGCCGCCAACGGTGCCCATGTTGCGAATCTGCATGCTGGGCACTCCGGCTGCGGCGGCAGCGAGGCCTGGAAAATCCTTTCGCAGGCCCGCGTTGTCCGCCAACTCCTGAAGAGTGACTGTGGCCCCAATGCGCACGCCATCGGCGCCGCGCGTGATGGCGCCGAATTCCTTGACGCCCCGGATGTCCACCAGCCGTTTGGGCGCCACGACGTAGTTTTTCATCAGGCTGAGCAGGTCGGTGCCGCCGGCCAGAATGGCGGATTCCTCAAAGCTCGCGCCAAGATGGCCGAGCGCTTCTTTTTGCGTTGTGGGACGCGCGTATGCGAAGGCTTCCATTTCACGCCCTCCCCGTGCCGGAAGCGCCTTCGAGCGCCGCCAGCACCTTCGCCGGAGTAATCGGGATTGTAGGCACGCGCACGCCGATGGCGTGCGCATTGGGGCCACAGTCACTCTTCAGGAGTTGG
>DASPSB010000387.1:0-6391 GCA_035624135.1 Candidatus Acidiferrales bacterium
AATCCCGCCTGCGCGCACACCTGCGCGATGCCGGAACCCATCAGGCCGCAGCCCGCCACTCCCACTTTTTCAATTGCCATCGCTTTTTCTCCTGAAAAATTCCAGCGGCCTCAGGGACACTCCACCACGGCGCTGCCGTCGCCCTTGCGCACGTCTTCCAGCGCGCTATCCACGCGGTTGATCAGGTGCGTCACGATATCTTCGTTGTCGTACTGAGCCTGCACCGCCGCCTCGGCCACCACCGCGCTCAGCGTCACTCCCGCCCCGTTCCACGGCGCTTTCACCGAGCCGGCCAGCCGCCGCAATTTGTCGGCCAGCCCCAGCGCGTTCGATCCGGTCGTGTCCGGCATCACCAGCGCCACCGCCCAGCCCGCGTATTTCACCGCGATGTCGGTCTGCCGCACGCCCGTGAGCAGCGTTCGCGACAGGCCCTCGATGTAGCCCTCGACCTTGTCCTCTCCGAACTGCCGCGCCAGCTCCCGCGCCTTGTCCACTTGCAGCACCAGCAGCGAAAGCGGCGAAGACTGCTGCTTCGCGCGCGCCGTCTCCGCCAGCAGGCAATCCTGATACGAGCTCGCGCTCAGCAAGCCTGTCTTTTCGTCCGCCACCGCCAGCGTGCGCATCAGCGTGCGCAGCCGCGCGTGATTCACCGCCACCAGCATCTGGTCGCCCACCGCCTGCAGGAAGTAACTTTCGTTCGGCTTCCACCGTCGCCCCGCTTCCGTGGCCACCAGCAGCATCCCGCCGGGCTCCTGCTTTTCCTTGTCCACCAGCAGCACAGCCAGCAGCGACAGCAATCCCGTTTCCGCGAACTGGGGATTCGTAGCCGCTTCAAAGCTGATCGCGCCGAGCGTGTCCGGCGTCTCCGCCGCCACCAGCGGCAGCAATTTCGCCAGCCGTGGCGGCGCCATCGCCTCCACCCCCGTGGCCGTGAACTCGCCCGTCATCTGTGGCGGCTGGTCCGGCGGGCCGATGGTCGCGATGCAGCGCGCGGCACGCAGGTGCTTGCCGACTTCGTTGACCGCGGCTCCCAGGATGGCCTTCGGCGTCGGCTGGCGGAACAGCACTTTGTTCACTTCCGACATCTTCGTCAGGTCGCGAAGCGTATCGGCATTGAACGAGCCCGTCTTCATCGTCACGCTCGTCCCGCTCGCGGCCGCGGCGCGAGGCTGCATCTTCGAGCCCGGCGGCCACCATTTGGCCTGTTCGTAGAGCGCGCGTAGCCGCTCGTTCTTTTCCTCTTCTCCCGCGAACATTTCCGCGATCTTTTGCAGCCGCTCCTTCGCCTTGGCCTCGAGAGAATACTGGAGGAAGATCTCCGTCTGCACGATCATGTCTTCCAGCGTCTGCGTGCGCTGCGTGGCGGCGCTGCCGCGCTCCACCGACGGAGCGGGCGCCTGCGCCGGCTGGTCCCCCACGTCGAATGCCGTTCGCGTGGTCACCACCGGCGCCGCGGCGCCTGCCGTCTTGGTCAGTCGCCCGCGAAAACTCCTCACGTAGGAGTCGTCCGCTTTGCCTTCCAGCCTTCCCAGCCGCTCGGCGTGGTTGTTATCGTATGGATCGATTTCCACCAAGCGGTCCAGCGCGTCGCAGGCTCCCCGGATGTTTCCCTTCTCCAGGTACAGGTCGAACAGCTTCGTCAGCACGCCGAAGTATTTTGTCTCGCGGTTGATTTCGTTGTAGTAGCGGCCCGCGAACTCGTGCAGCGGAATGGACTTGGGCTGCGAGTTCAGCAGGTTCTCAAACGCCACGGCAAACGCCTCCTCCTTCTTGGAGGCCGTTGCGATGCTGCGGATCTTTTCTATGGATTTTGTGGCGCCGGCCTCATCTCCTGACTCGAGCTGGCGCTGCGCGATCTCAAAAAGCTTCTCGTAATGCTGTCCCGAGGGCCGTGCCAGGCTTTCGAAGGTGGCAAAGGCTTTGTCGAGTTGCTTGGCCTCGAGCTGCGCGCGTCCCATCAGCAATTGCAGGTCAGTGTCGCTCGAACCGGATACGAACGGCCCGAGCAGTTCCACCGCGCGCTGCGCCTGGCCTTTGCGCAGGATGCCGTCCGCATAGACCAGTGCGATTCCCCGGTCGTTCGGCTGGATCCGGTTCGCCCGCTCCAGGATCGAGATGGCCGCGTCCACGTCGTTCAGCGCCAGCGTCAGTTGGCCCGCGCGCAGGTAGCCTCGCGCTGCCGAATCCATTTGTCCTAGCCGCTCCGCTACCTCCCCGATCAGAAAGTGCCGCCCGGGATTGTCCGGGTCGAGCACGGCAATACGCTCCCAGCAGGTGAGCGCTTCCCCCGTGCGCTGCTGGAAAAGGTACAGCTCCGCCGCGTTTTCAAACTGCTCGATGGCTTCCATTGAGCGGTTCTGCTTTTGCAGCAGGTTGGCGTAGCGGGCCACGCGCTCCGGAGGCTGCGTCGTGGACTTCAGGAACCGGCTGTAGAGCGCCATGGCCTTGGTGGGGTCGCGGTTTTCCACCAGGCGGTCGAATTGCAGGCCGTAGAAATGCGCCGAGCGTTCCCCATTGCCCTGCCGCGCGTAGAGGTCGCCCAGGGTCTGCAGCGCATCGAGGTTCGCGGGATAGGAGCCGTGGATTTCCAGATAGGCCTCGATGGCGTCATCGAGTTTGCCCCGCTCGATGCTCTTTTTTGCCCGCGCTACGAGTTTTTCGAGGTCGATACTCACGCATCAAGCTCCGACGAAGCTTCCGCCGCCGCAGCCAGCCAAACCGCTAACTATATACCGCGCGATACCCGCCCCACAAAATCTTTCGCCTCAGCATCCGACCAGGATGCTGACCCTGAGCGAGTCCCGATGCTTCGGGACGAGTCGAAGGGCCAGTGCTTCATCCGACCAGGATGCGCGCCTTTTGCCTGTCCCGACCGGAGTCGAGGGGCGTCCCGACCCTTCGGGGCTCCGCCCTCCCTGCTTCCTTGCTTCCTTGCCTCCCTGCTTCCTTATTACGTTAACTAACTTTCGCCCCTCAAATCGCGCAAATATCCCTCACATTTCGCCCCTTTTCGCCTCATTATTCGTCACTTTTCGCACATTTTGGGTTTCTGACGTCGATCACACCTTTTGCCTGGGCGCGTCTCTCGTAGCGCCGGCGTCCCGCGCCGGCCCCGTAGCTGAGTCCACATCCTTCGGGACTGTGCGCCCTTCCACCTCTAAAGTCCGGCCTACCCCGAGCCGTGCCGGCCCTTCATGAGCACAACCCAACCGAGCGATTCTTTCCCTCCTGCTGTTCTTGGCCGGACAATCGCCACATATGCTCCCAACCGCCAGTCGCCCGTCGGCTTCGATCATCGCCGCTGCCGTTGCTCTTCTCCTGGCCTCTTCTGGGATCGTGTTTTGGAGTGTGTGGTACCTGAGATGGGTTTATCGTCACGCTGGCAGCTTCCGCCAGATCTGGGTCTACGCGCAGGCTCCCTCCGCCGCCATGTTCGATTTCCTGACCATTCCGCAGATTGCCTTCGGTCTGCTCGGCATCATCGCCTCGATTGGACTTTTACGCCTGCGCGAACGCGCGAGAAAAGTTGCCGTATTTCTCTCCATTGCTCCCATCATCGGCGTCGTCTTCGCCCTCTTATTCTTCCTGAGCGAGTCCCACGTACCTCATGGCGCAGAGAGCCTCAATGCCGGACTCGGATTCCTGCTTTATGCAGGGTTCCTCGTAATCTTGCTGCCCCTCAGCATTTGGTGGCTGGTCCTGTTCACACGCGACAAAGTGCGCCGCCAATTCCAGTAGTCAACACTCCGACAATCCCCAGCGAATCTTCGAAACCGGCCCGCCTCGCCAAAGCAACCCCACTACATCCACGATCATGTCGGGATTGGCGAGCATCCGCCCGGAAGGGTCGCCGTCGTTGACTTGGTTTAGGCCGCAACCTAACATGGCCGCACCATGGCCGATTCGCCCTCACTCATCGGCCAAACCGTCTCCCACTACCGCATCCTCGAAAGGCTCGGCGGCGGTGGCATGGGCGTGGTGTACAAGGCGCAGGACACCCGGCTCGACCGCTTTGTCGCCCTTAAATTCCTGCCCGACGAACTGGCCCACGACCCCCAGGCGCTGGAGCGGTTCCGCCGCGAGGCCAAGGCCGCTTCCGCGCTGAATCATCCGAATATCTGCACGATTTACGACATCGGCGAAGAGAACGGCCGCGGATTTATCGCCATGGAGCACTTGGACGGACAGACGCTTAAGCATCGCATCGCCGGCCGGCCCATGGATCTAGAGCTGCTGCTTAGCCTGAGCATCGAAATCGCCGACGCGCTGGATGCTGCTCACGCCAAGGGCATCGTGCATCGCGACATCAAGCCCGCCAATCTCTTCGTCACCGACCGCGGCCACGCCAAAATTTTGGATTTCGGCCTGGCTGCTGTCGTGCCCGCGGCAGGTTCCTCGAGCGCGGTCGCAGCCGACAATTCACCGACATTGTCGATTGGCGAGCAGCACCTCACCAGCCCCGGCGCCACGCTGGGCACCGTCGCCTACATGTCTCCGGAGCAGGCCGGAGGCAAGGAGCTGGACGCGCGTACGGACCTCTTCTCTTTCGGCGCAGTACTGTATGAAATGGCCACCGGAACCCTTCCGTTTCGCGGCGAGACCTCGGCGCTCATCTTCAAAGCGATTCTGGATGGGGCTCCTATTCCCGCCGTGCGCCTGAATCCGGACCTGCCTCCTGAGCTCGAGCGCATCATCGGCAAAGCGCTCGAAAAGGACCGCGAAGTCCGCTACCAGCACGCCGCTGACATGCGCGCGGACCTCAAGCGGCTGAAGCGCGAAAGCGACACAGGTAAGAGCGCGACCCTGGCAGTTCCGGCCGAGTCCGGGGACGCGAAAGCCGGCCGCAGCCCAATGGTCAGACGCATCCTCATCTTCGCTCTCGGCGTGCTGATTCCCGTTGCCGCATTTCTGCTGATCACGCATCGCGGAACGGCTAAAATCGATTCCATTGCCGTCCTCCCCTTCGTCAACGTCACCGCCGACCCCAATACCGAATATCTCTCCGACGGCCTCACGGAAAATCTAATCAGCAGCCTTTCGCAGATTCCCGAGCTCGCCGTCCGTCCGCGCAGTTCCGTGAATCGCTATAAGGGCAAGGATCCCGACGCTCAGCTTGTCGCGAAAGACCTCAACGTCGCGGCCGTTGTCACCGGCCGAGTCAACTCTCATGGCGACGCCCTGAGCATCGCAGTAGAGCTCACCGACGCCCGGAACGATCGCAACCTCTGGAGCCACCAGTACGATCGCAAACTGTCTGACTTGCTCTCTGTCCAGCGCGAGATCTCCGATGAAGTGTCCGCCCGCCTGAGCGAAAAACTGGCCGGCAAGGAAAGCAAGCAGCCCACTCCGGAGGCCGCTCCAGGCGGAACTTCAGATCCCGAGGCCTATCAGCTTTACCTGAAAGGCCGCTTTTATTGGGAGAAGCGCACTGCCGACTCCCTCTACAAATCTCGCGATCTCTTCACCCAGGCCATCGCCAAGGATCCGAACTACGCCATGGCCTACGTTGGCTTGGCGAATTACTGGGGAGTGGTGCCGGACTACGCCCCCGTTTCCCGAATCGAAGCGTTGCCAAACGAAAAGACCGCCGTGGAGAAGGCTGTCTCTTTGGCCCCGCAACTTGCCGAGGCACATCTTGCCCTGGCCTACCATCTCTGGAACAACTGGGACTGGGCTGAGGCCGAGCGCGAGTTTCAAAAGACCCTGGAATTAAATCCAAACCTCTCGAACGCCCACCATTGGTACGGGGCTCTGCTCTGCACGCTCGGCCGCCACAAGGACGCTATTTCCCAGATGCAGCGCGCCGTCGAACTGGAACCTTTCAATTCGAAATACAACACCAATCTTGGGTGGTTCCTGATGCGCGCGCGAAGGTACGATGAAGCCGTTGCGCAACTGCAAAAGACACTCGAGATGGACCCAAACTTCCAAAACGCCCATGTCATCCTTTCTCACGTGTATTTCGATACCGGGCGCTATGATTTGTGGCTGGCGGAATCCAAAAGGGCTGGGATTGTAAGCGGCGCTGCGGGCTGGCTTGTGCCCAACGATGCCGAAGCAGGGGCCAACCCAAAAGGTGGCATGCCCGCGGTCGTTCGCCGCGAGCTCGATGACTTTCTCAAGCAGAAGGCTGGAGGCACCTACGTTGATCCGGTATCCATCGCCTTGTGCTACGCCGCCCTCAAGGATAAAGATCAGACTCTTCACTGGCTCGAGGCCGCTTTGGCCGACCGCTCTGATGGGCTCGAGGAGTTCAGCGACCAGCCTGCGTTCGACTTCGTCCGCTCGGAACCGCGTTGGCGCGCCATCCGCGCAAAAATGGGCCTGACGGAATAGGGATCCAGGCTCTCTGCCTTGGCCGTATTCCACGGCCCCCGACGGGCCCTCCCGC
>DASPSB010000389.1:0-9000 GCA_035624135.1 Candidatus Acidiferrales bacterium
CCGGGCAATTGGCAAATGCCCGATGGGCATTTGCCGAGGAGCGCATGTTCGCGAACTTCATCTTCAAAATACTTCAGCACGGAATTGATGGGCGCTGGCACGATCTGGCCCAGGCCGCAGATGGAGGCGAGGCCCATGGCGTTGGAGAGCTCGTCGATGAGCCCTCGGTCGGCGGCAAGCTGGTGTTCGGTGAGTCCACCCTGGGTCCAGCGAAGCAGGAGGGCCGTCATCTTCTGCGAACCGACTCGGCAGGGAACGCATTTGCCGCAAGATTCATTGCGGAAGAAGGCGACAGAGTTCAGGGCCATGTCGAGCATGCAGGTATCTTCGTCACAGATGACCATGGCGCCGGAACCGAGCATGGTGCCGGCGGCAGCCATGGTTTTGAAATCGAGCCGGATATCGGCCATGGAGGCGGGGATATATCCGGAGGAGGGGCCGGAGGGCGCGAAGCCCTTCATCTTCTTGCCGCCGCGGATGCCGCCTGCGAGGCGGTAGATGACTTCGGAAGCGGGCGTGCCCATCGGAATTTCATAAACGCCGGGCTTGACCACATGGCCGCTGATGCCGACGAACTTAAGGCCACTGGTGCCCGCGAGTCCCGCGGACTTAAACCAGTCGACGCCCCGTACGAGGATTTGTGGGACGTTTGCAAAAGTTTCGACGTTGTTCACGACAGTCGGCTTTTGCCACAGGCCAGCCTGACCGGGAAAGGGAGGTTTATTGCGCGGCTCGGAGCGATGGCCCTCGATGGCTTCGATCAGGGCGCTTTCTTCTCCGCAGATGTACCCGCCGGGACTGACGAAAACTTCGAGATCGAAATCGATGCCGGAGCCGAGAATGTTCTGGCCGAGCAGACCCTGGCTGTAGGCGCGGTCGATCTCCTCCTTCATGATGTGTTCTTGATGGCCGTATTCGTGGCGAATGTAAAAGATGCCTTTTTTCGCGCCAGTGCAGACGCCGGCGACGGCCATACCCTCAGCCACGAGGTAAGGGAGGTGCTGGATGATGAAGCGGTCCTTGATCGTTCCGGGCTCGCTCTCGTCGGCATTGCACACGATGTATTTTTCAGGATTCTCCTGCCGACGCACCATGCTCCACTTCATCTCGGTGGAGAAGCCGGCGCCGCCCATGCCGCGCAGGTCGGCGGCTTTGAGCGAGGCGAGCACGCCATCGACGTCCTTCGATTTGAGCAGCCAGCGAAGCGCGCCGTAACGCTTGTCGGGTGGATAAGGGTCGGACTTGCAGGCGACTTCAGTGTGAGGCGGATGCGGTTCCTGCAGGGCTTCGCCGCCGAGTGCGCGCGTGATGAGCAGGTCCACGGTGGCTTCAGACATCGAGGGAAAAATCTGGTCGTTGACGGTGACGGCGGGCGCATGGTCGCAGCGGCCCAGGCAGGAAACCTCGCGGATGGTGACTTCCGAAGGGCCCATGCCGGCGTAACGGCGCTCCAGCGCCTGGCGAAGTTCGCATGCGCCGTTCAGATTGCAGGACATGTCCATGCATACGCGCACGTCCGCTTTCGGTGGCGGGGTGAGGCGGAAATGCGGGTAAAAGCTGGCGACGCTGTGGATCTGATAGAGGGGAGTGCCGGTGTGCTGCGAGAGAGCGTGCAATTCTTCGGCCGGAAGGTACCCGTGCCGGCCTTGGATGGCGCGAAGATCGTCCCAGATCACCGTCGCACTCTTTGGGCCCTATTCACTCGCCCGGATCGAGCCGCCGTTGGAGCTGCCGAGCCTAGCGGCCTCGCTGGGCGAGGATAGTAGCGATTCACTCGCCCGATGTCCATAGGCACAGAGTGAGAATTTCCCACTGACGCTGCGGTACGCGCGCACGTGCAGAAGGCAAAGCAGGTTGCTCAACTGAGCGAAAAAGCCCAACTCCGGGGTTCTCCACCATTGACACTCGCGCGGGCTGGAGGTATAAGCACTGCGACCTGAAGCCGGCTCTGAAGGCAGCCCGGAGGCTGAGTCCGTGCGCCGTGGCCTCAGGAAGCGGATACCAACGAGTGCGCCCTCTGCGACCCGCGACAATCGCTGCCCTGTTCCTATTTGCTCCAGCTCTCTTTGCGGGGCCGGGTGGGACTCCGCCTGCGCCGGCAGAGGACGTCGGTCAATACTCAGGTCCCGGCTCCTGCAGTGCAACGAGTTGCCACGGAAGCATCCGCCCGCGCGCGGAAAGCCGCATTCTGCAGACCGAATACAGCACATGGGTGGTGAAGGACAAGCACAGCCGCGCCTACTTGGCGTTGACAGGCGAAGTGGGCGAGCGCATGGCCAGTCTGCTGAAGCTGAACAGCAAGGCGGAAGATGCAGGGAAGTGCCTGGTATGCCATTCGCTCTACGCGCCGGAATCGAAGCGCGCGCGCACCTTCGAACCCAACGAAGGAGTTTCCTGCGAGAACTGCCACGGTCCCGCGGGCGGCTGGCTGGGCGGGCATACGACCCGGGACTGGACTCATGAGAAGTCCGTCGAGCGCGGCATGATCGATACGCGGGATCTGATTCACCGCACCGAGAAATGCCTGACGTGCCATCTGGGCACGCCTGACCAGTTCGTGGACCACGAGATGATCGGCGCGGGGCATCCCGATCTGTACTTCGAGCTTGATTCGTTCTCGGCGGCCATGCCGCGGCACTGGAAGGTGCCGCGGGAGAGCGCGCCTGGAAAACCCTCCGAGGACGTCGCCTGGCTGGGCATGCGGGAGTGGGCCACGGGACAGGCGGTTCAGTTGCGCGCTGAACTGGAGCGGGTTTCCTGGCGAGCGAAGGGCAAAGTCTGGCCGGAGTATTCCGAACTGGATTGCTTTGCGTGCCACCATGCGCTCGGCCCGGCTAAGGATAGCTGGCGGCTGAAGTCGGAATACAACATCCGTCGCGAGGGAGATCCAAACTGGCGCGCGGGGGATCCGCCCTGGCAGTCTTCGCGCTACATCGTGTTCATGCACTTGGCAAAGGCCGTGGATGCGGCGGCAGCTTCGGACTTGTCGGCGAAGGTGGCGAAGGTTCAGTCTGAGATGAGCAAACTTAATCCGGACCCGGCCACGGTGGTTTCGGCCGCCGCGGCCGCAGCGCCGGCGGCGCAGCAGTTCGCCACGAAACTGGCAGGAATGAGCTATGACGCGGCGCTGGCTAAGCGCGTGATGCAGTCCATTACAGGCGATGCCGACAAGATCGCTTATTCGGGCGAGCGTTGCGGGGAACAAGCTGCGATGGCGCTCGATTCACTGTTCATAGCCTATAGCAAGGAAGCGAAGGCGGACGACGCTGCGGAAGTGCGCAATGCAATCAACGTGTTGTTCCAGCAGCTCGAAAATCAGTCCTACTTCGAGCCGGGCGCGTTTGCCAATCAGATGCGTAAGGTCGGTTCGCTCATCCGTTAGCCAACTTCTTGATCTGCAGCTCACTTCCCTGTAGGCGGAGTGGTTTGTGGTGTTTTGCACTTCTGTGCGGGGCCTCTCAATCACAAGACCGTTCGAAGTCCGCGTTATGCCTGTGGGAGAAGAGCAGTCCGTACGCATATTGTGAACCCGACACGGGTTGCGCCGTCTCGGAAAGCGTCTGGGGCGAATGGGGCAGGGCGAGCGGGGGCCGCCAATCGATTCGGACAACAGGCCTGAGCCACCCGTGGTGGTTTGCCGTATGATTTTCGGGCGCGCAGCGCCATCCTTCGTCAGGGCAGGCAGGAGTGGCTGCGCCGCAGGCTCGCGAGGAGTCGGACATGACGCCCGAAGAGTTTCGTCGCACTGGCCACGCGCTGGTGGATTGGATTGCCGAATATCGCACGGGAATCGAGAACTTGCCGGTAATGAGCCCGGTAACGCCGGGAGCGATTCGCGCGCAGTTGCCGGCGGAGCCTCCGGAGGTGGGAGCGACGCTCGATTCCATCTTCGGCGACCTCGACCGGATCATCCTGCCGGGCATCACGCACTGGAATCATCCTGGATTCTTTGCCTATTTCCCTTCGAACATGAGTCTCTCGGCGGTGCTCGCGGATTTGACCTGTGCCGGACTGGGCGCACAGTGCATGAGCTGGCAGACCAGTCCCGCTGGCACGGAACTGGAAGAGGTGGTAATGGACTGGCTGCGGCAGATGGTAGGGCTTTCGCGGCAGTTCACTGGAGTGATTCAGGGTTTTGCTTCCACGGCCACGCTGTGCGCGCTGCTGTGCGCGCGCGAACGCAGCACTGAATTCAGCCAGAACCGGGGAGGGCTGCAAGCGGAGAAGAAGGCGCTGGTGGTGTACGCGTCCGAGGAGAGCCACAGCTCGGTGTGGAAGGCGGCGCGGCTGGCCGGATTCGGGCAGGAAAACCTGCGGCTGATTCCGACTGACGAAAACCACGCGCTCATCGCAAAGGAGCTGGAGATTGCCATGCAGACAGACCATGAACGCGGGCTCCGGCCATGCGCCGTGGTGGCCACTAGCGGGACGACGAACAGTACCGCGCTCGATCCGGTGGCGGATATGGCCGTGCTTGCGCGTTTGTGGGGCGCGTGGCTGCACGTCGATGCGGCTTTGGCCGGAGACGCCATGATTCTTCCGGAATGCCGGTGGATGTGGGACGGAGTGGAAGGGGCTGACTCAATTGTGCTGAACCCGCACAAATGGCTGGGCGCGGGATGCGACTTCAGCGCCTACTTTGTGCGCGATTCGCAGCACCTGATCCGGACAATGTCCACGCATGCAGCGTATTTGACGACGCAGCACGACACCAGTGTGAAGAATTTCCGCGATTGGGGGCTTCCGATGGGCCGGCGGTTCCGCGCACTGAAGCTGTGGTTCCTGCTACGCGACCAGGGTGTGGCGGGGTTGCAGGCGCGGCTACGCCGGGATCTACAGAACGCCCAGTGGCTGAAGGAGGCAGTGGATGGGACACCGGACTGGCAGCGCACCGCGCCGGTACCGTTACAAACTCTTTGTATCCGGCACTTTCCGCCCGGCTGGGCGGACGGAGCGGAGCTCGACGCGCATAACCTGCACATCGCGGCAGCGGTGAACCACCGTGGCCACGTGTATTTAACGCCCTCGATCCTGAAGGGAAAGCAAGTCATCCGCGTTTCGATTGGCTCGGAATTGACGGAACGACGCCATGTGGAAGCACTTTGGCGTGAATTGCAGGATGTGGCGCACGCGGTGTAGTGGCGGAAAACTGCGCGGGCTGGTGTGCCCTGGCCGCGTACGCGGCAGTCTCTACCGAGATGGCGACGCAAGTCCTTGACTTTGGGATGGCTGCGGCATATACCACGCCACCGAGAGGCCACGACGCTACCGACCGGGAGGGAACTAATGTATCAGCAGAACTACAATCCGCTCGGGAATGTTGTCCTCTCGACTTTGATGGCGGCAGTCCCCATCCTGGTCCTCCTTTATTTCATCGCCCTACATCCTCATCGCGACAAACAGGGGGCGAAGCATCTCGGCATCGCCGCCCCATATGCGGCTTTTTACGGCGTGATTGCTGCCTTCCTGATTTCTTGCCTGGTCTTTCAGATGCCTGTTGGTTCTGCGATCTCTGCCTTTGCATATGGAAGCTTGTCGGGGTTCCTGGGGATCATCTGGATCGTGGTGGCGGCGATGTTTCTTTATACGATGACAGTCATCACCGGAAAATTCGAGATCGTCAAGGAATCCATCATTCATATCTCGTTCGACCGCCGTCTCCAGGTACTGCTGATCGCCTTCTCCTTCGGGGCCATCATCGAGGGGACCTCCGGGTTCGGGACGCCTGTGGCCATTGCCGGTGCTGTGATGGTGGGCCTGGGTTTCCGGCCCTTCCAGTCGGCGGTTCTTAATTTGCTCGCGAACACAGCGCCGGTGGCTTGGGGCGCCATCGGCACGCCCATCGTGACGCTCGCATCCGTGAGCGGCCTTGACCAGCTCTCGCTCTCAGCCATGGCGGGCCACCAGCTTCCGTGGATATCGATTCTTGTTCCGTTCTGGCTGGTGGCGACCTTCGTGAAGATGGAGGGAGGAACCTGGAAGGAGGCGTTCGAAGTCTGGCCCGCGGCGCTGGTCTCGGGCGGTTCGTTTGCCCTGACCCAGTTCTTCACATCAGGCTGGCCACCAACCCACCTCGTGACCGACGTGTTGTCGGGGGTCGTCTCGGTCACACTCACCGCGCTCTTTCTTCGCTTCGTCTGGCACCCCAAGACTCGCTTCCTTCTCAAGTCGGAGCGCGGCGCGGCCGGGGCGACCACCCAGGCGGTGGACATGTCGTCCTGGAAGTACCCCTACACGGTCGGCCAGACTGCCCACGCCTGGCTGCCCTGGGCGATCCTGATCCTCTGCTGCGTGCTCTGGGGCAGCAACGGGCCACCGCCGTTCCCGAAGTTCAAGACCCATATGAACAACCTCTTCTCAGGGGTCCCGATAAAGACCACGTTTCTCGGGTCGCCGCTCACAGGTACGCTTTCGCTTCCGGCGTGGGACATGCCTGCGCTTCACAACAAGGTCCAGCGCATGCCACCCGTGGCGCCGCCGACTGCCAAGCCCGAGGCGGCGCGTTTTACAATCAACTGGCTGTCCGCAGCGGGAACGGGTGTTTTTGTCGCCGCGCTACTATCGGGTCTGGTCCTGGGGCTGAGCGCGAGCCAGTGGAAGGAGGCAGTCTTCCGGACCGCGCGTAGAATGGTGACTCCGATCCTGGTTATCGGCCAGGTTCTGGGCCTCGGCTTCCTTACACGATATTGCGGCACTGATGCTGTCCTTGGCCTGGCGTTTACTGGGACTGGACATCTCTACCCATTCTTCGCGGCCTACCTCGGCTGGCTGGGCGTTTTCCTGACCGGCTCGGACACGGCTTCCAACGCGCTCTTCGGCAGCTTGCAGCGCATTACCGCACAGCAACTCGGCCTGAACGAGGTCTTGATTGTGGCAACCAACTCGACAGGCGGGGTCATGGGCAAGATGATTGACGCTCAGTCCATCATGGTGGCTTGCGCCGCTTGCTACGACGATCCCTACGAGCGCACCCATGCACTGGGTCCCATCTTCCGCACCGTGTGGTGGCATTCGGTCGCGGGAGCAGCGGTCATAGGACTGATCGCTTTCCTGCAGGCCTATGTATTCACGGGCGCTGTTCCATAACTGCCTGGCAAGTAAGCGGGTTTGACGTTTGTGCACTGATGGGTGCATGCTTCGCGGTGGGGAACCGCGCCCGGCGCCGCTGTGGGCGGGCCGCAACAGTGTGGCCGCCGAACGGGGACACGATCTCGCGGACGCGGGGCACCCGTCGTAAGCATTGCCGCACGCACCTCTCCGCCCTTCGGAGGTGAGGCAACCGTGAATGCGCACATCCTGGATGAGTTCCGCGCGATTGTAGGGGAGCGCGGCCTCGTCACCTCCGCCGAGGAACTCCACACCTATGAGTGCGACGGCCTGACCAATTTCCGGGTGATGCCTGAGGCCGTGCTGCTTCCGGAGTCGGCGGAGCAAGTGCAAGCGATCCTGCGGGTGTGCCACCGGGAACGCATCCCGTTTGTGGCGCGCGGGTCGGGGACCGGACTGAGCGGCGGAGCGCTTCCTGTGGAACACGGAATCGTGATCAGCACGGCGCGAATGAACCGCATTCAGGAAGTAGACCTGACCAACCAGCGCGTGGTGGTCGAACCGGGCGTAATCAATCTGGACGTGACCGGGCGGGTTTCGCCCCAGGGATTTTTCTACGCGCCGGACCCTTCTTCGCAATCCATATGCAGCATCGGCGGAAACGTAGCGGAGAATTCCGGCGGGGCGCATTGCCTGAAGTACGGATTCACCACCACGCACGTGCTGGGCATCGAGGTCGCGCTGCCCGATGGAACCATGGTGCACCTGGGCGGCCGGACGCTCGACATACCGGGCTACGACTTGGCCGGTGTCTTCGTCGGTTCGGAGGGAACGCTCGGTGTGACCACTAAGGTGATCCTGCGAGTTGTTAAACGGCCGGAATGCATCCAGACGTTGCTCGCTGCGTTTTCGACGACGCGGGAAGCGGGAGCCGCGGTGAGCGGCATCATCGCCGCGGGCATTCTGCCGGCGGCGATCGAAATGATGGATAACCTCGCCATCCAGGCCGCGGAAGCCGCAGTGCACGCGAACTATCCCGACTGCGGCGGTCTGCTGCTCGTGGAGCTGGACGGCCCGACGGCGGAGGTCGAAGCGCTGATGGAGCAGGTGGACGAAATCTGCCGGAAATGCGGAGGCGGCGAAATCAGAGTGGCGCAGAGCGACGCGGAGCGCGCACTGGTCTGGAAAGGCCGCAAAGCTGCCTTCGCCGCGGTGGGACGGCTCTCACCGAATTACATCGTGCAGGACGGAGTGATCCCGCGCACGGCGCTGCCGCAGATCCTGGAGGAGATCGAGCGGTTGAGCGCGGAGGCCGGGATCCGCGTGGCCAACGTGTTCCACGCGGGCGACGGCAATCTTCATCCGCTGGTGCTCTATGACGCGAGAGTCCCCGGCCAGGAAAAGGCCGCAGAAGCACTGGCCATCCGCATCTTGGAACTGTGCATCGAGGCGGGCGGATCGATTACCGGAGAGCACGGCGTCGGGGAAGAGAAAAAAGAGATGATGTCGAAGATGTTCAGCGAACCCGACCTGGAAACGATGCAAATGGTGCGTTGTGCCTTCGACCCCTTGCAGCTTTCCAATCCCAATAAGATGTTTCCCCGGACACGTTTGTGTGGGGAAAAGCCCGGGCGATACGAGCCGCACCCGCTCGAGGTGGCCGGGATCGCGGAGCGCTTCTAATGTCCCTTTCGTCATCCTCGGCAGGGGCGGGCGCCACGGCGGTTGAAGTCGCCTGGGACGAGTTGCGCGGGATTGTGGGACCTCAGCGCCTGCGGCCCGCATCGCCCGCGGACGCGGTGTGCAGCGTCGAGCCACGCATGGTCGTCGAACCTGGGGATGAAAAGGAACTGGCTGGCGCGCTGCGCTGGGCTAACGATTCCGGAATCGCCGTGGCGCCGCGGGGTGGCGGCACGAAGCTCGCGTGGGGCAACCGGCCCACGCGCCTGGATT